>NZ_DLJR01000021.1:34700-89189 GCF_002484365.1 Empedobacter sp. UBA7611 | reverse complement strand
CCAAGGCAAAATTTGATTTTTATGAATTTTTATATTTCAAAGAGCGGGAAACGGGGCTCGAACCCGCGACCTCAACCTTGGCAAGGTTGCGCTCTACCAGCTGAGCTATTCTCGCGATTGGAGTGCAAATATATAAAATCAATTTCTAATAATCCAAATCAAATTTGAATAAAATTTTAAAAATATATTTGCACTTATTTTAATTAGTTGATAGGCATTAACATATCAGCTACTTCTTTTATTTTATCTTTCATCTTTTTACGGTGAACGATCATATCAACGAAGCCTTTTTCTAATAAAAACTCAGAAGTTTGGAATCCTTCTGGTAAATCTCTACCAATAGTTTCTTTGATAACACGTGGTCCAGCGAATCCAATTAATGCTCCTGGTTCTGCCATGATAATGTCACCAATTGATCCGAAAGAAGCTGTAATTCCTCCAAAAGATGGATTTGTTAAGATTGTAATATAAGGAATGTTGTTATCTGCTAATTGAATTAATTTAGCTTCTACTTTTGCTAATTGCATCAACGAAATTGCAGCTTCCATCATACGCGCACCACCAGATTGTGTAATGATAATATAAGGTGTTTTGTGTTTGATAGAATAATCAATTGCACGAGCAATTTTTTCTCCCATTACAGATCCTAAAGAACCTCCAATAAATTTGAAATCCATACAAGAAATTGTAATGTCACGTCCATGAATTTTTCCAGTCGCATTGCGAATAGAATCTGTCATTCCCGTTTTCTTTTTAATTTCTTTTAAACGATCTTTATAAGGTTTTGTATCTGTCCAATTTAATGGGTCTTTACTTTCTACTTTTACATCTAATTCTGTGAATTTACTATCATCAAATAAGATATCAAAGTATTCTTGAGAACCAATTTGTACGTGATGATCATCCTCTGGACTTACATACGCATTTGCTTTCAGTTCTTCAGTTTCAATAATTTTTCCTGATGGCGTTTTATACCATAAGCCTTTCTTAACGTCTTTTTTAGACTCTGTAGGCGTTGTAATATTTTTCTTGCTTCTAATAAACCAAGGCATATTCTCTGTTTTTATTTGATAGAAATAATCTTAAAGAAAAGATTATCCTAAAGTATTAACATTATTTAAATCGTGGAAAGCTTGGATTAATCTATCTTTGAAAGAAACCTCTCCAGCTCTTAACCACACGCGTGGATCATAATATTTCTTGTTAGGAGATTCTGGACCTTCTGGGTTTCCAATTTGTCCTTGTAAATAAGCTGCGTTTTCGTCAAAATATTTACGAATTCCTTCCATAAATGCATATTGTAAATCTGTATCAATATTCATTTTGATAACTCCGTAGCTAATTGCTTCTCTAATTTCTTCTAAAGTAGAACCAGAACCTCCGTGGAATACGAAGTTAACAGCGTTGTCTACACCATACTTTTCGTTGATGTATTTTTGCGAGTTATCTAAAATTTTAGGAGTCAAGACAACATTTCCTGGTTTGTAAACACCGTGTACATTACCAAATGCTGCTGCAATCCAGAAATTATCAGAAATAGATTTTAAGTTTTCGTAAACGTAAGCAACTTCTTCTGGTTGAGTGTATAATAATGAATTGTCAACATTAGAATTGTCAACACCATCTTCTTCACCACCTGTAATACCTAATTCCATCTCCAAAGTCATTCCAACTTTAGACATTCTTTCTAAGTATCTTTTGCACGTTTCTACGTTTTCTTCTAAAGGCTCTTCAGACAAATCTAACATGTGAGAACTAAATAAAGTCTTTCCGAATTTATTAAAATGTTCTTCGTTAGCGTCCATAATTCCATCAATCCAAGGCAATAATTTTTTTGCACAGTGGTCTGTATGTAAAATTACAGTAGCTCCGTAAGACTCAGCTAAAGTGTGAATATGTTTTGCTCCCGCAATAGCACCTTTGATAGCAGAAAGTTGATTTTCTCCTTTTAATCCTTTTCCGGCATTAAAAGCAGCACCTCCGTTAGAAAATTGAATAATAACTGGAGAGTTTACTTCAACTGCAGCTTCCATTGCAGCGTTAATAGTATCTGAACCGATGACATTACACGCTGGTAAAGCGTATTGATTTGCTTTTGCATCATTGATAATGTCTTGAACTAATGAACCGGTAGCAACACCGGCAGGAAATTTTCTGCTCATTATGTTAGTATTTTGTGAAACAAATATAGATGTTTTTTTAGAAAGGATAATTAATTCCGAAGTGGATTCTTGGTTTAAGCAAATTAAAATTGTCAAATTGCCAGCGATCACCCAATTCGTAAGAAGGGTCATAAATTTTGTAACCTAAATCAAATCTTACAATTGCAAACGTACCAATGTGATAACGGAAACCTAATCCAGAACCAATTCCGAATTCTTTGTAAAAATCTTTGAACTTAAATAATGTTTCTGGACGATTTTTATTAACACCCCAAATATTACCAGCATCAAGAAAATATGCACCTTCCAAACTTCCAAAAAGATTGAAGCGATATTCAGCATTGAATAACAATTTCATGCTTTCAAATTCTAAACTTTGATTTTTAGAATCGATACGTGGTTTACTTCCAGGACCTAAAGTTAACGGTGCCCAACCACGAACATCATTTGCTCCTCCAGCCGAATAACTTCTTACGAAGGGTGCAACATCTGAGTTTCCATATGGTTGAATGATTCCGAATAAGAAACGTCCCGCTACGCTAGAATTTGAATTTAATTTGAATTTTCGTCTAACATCCACATCAAATTTTACGAATTGAGAATAAGGAATTCCAAAGATCAAACCTGCTTGATTTCCGTCTCGATCAGGTTCAGCTTTATTAAAGCCAAAAGCTTTGTCTAAACCTCTTAATACATTTCCGGCTAATTCAATTCTCGCTTGAATAAACCAAGGATTACTTTTTGGTCGAAATGAATTTTCTTGATTAAATGTAAATTGATAGATAAAAGAGTTGATTAATACATTTTGGGAAATATTAGCTTTTCTATATAACATATTCTCAAAATCAACATACAACTTTGCGTTTTCTCCAGTTAATGAACTTTGGAATCCTTTGTCAGCCTCGATTGCGTCTGTTAATTCATCGTCCGTTAGATAAATTGGTGCATTAGGATTGTATGCGTAGTATAAATCTTTTACTTCGTTTTTTGTATTATTATCTTTTGTAAACACTTCATAATAGCGATCTTTTTTTCGGTTACTAATAAATTCTGTGTTAAACAAAGAAACTTTGTGTTGAAACTCCGAACTCGAAATATCCATATCAAAACCAAAACCATAAGTCGTTTTGTCTAAACCTACATTTTTCTGCGTACTTGCATTCATTCGAATAGCAGATTCGGCAGTAAAACGTTTTGGTAAAATATTATCAAGATTAATTGGTGTCAATAAATAAGGAAATTTCAACTTTGTTTCGATAGCGATTTCGTAAGCATTTAAGAATGCTTTATTCATTGAGAAATCTTTGTTGACAGAACCTAAAGTTCCTTTCAAAGTTGTTTCTAAATTTTCTCCTCCTCCAAATAAATTTCTCGAAGTTAAAGTCATCCCGGGAGAAATTGCAAAGTTCATGTAGCGAGAAGCATAACTTTCGACAAAGAGATTCAAGTCATATTTCTTTTTTGGTGTAAAGAAAACGTCTACATTTAGGATAGAATCTTGTTTATTAATTCTGAATCCATGTAAGTTAATATTTTCTTTCTTGAAAATATTACGTTTTGTCTGAATTTCTTGTCGTTGACGATACAGTTGACCAGGACGAATTACAAATGCATCTGTAAAATATCTTGGTCGATATTCTGGCTCTTTTGTATATAAAACGTTATAATCTTTATATTCTTCTTTGATTAATTTACTTTCATCATCAACAAAACTGCGAGAATCTGCATAAATATTTATCTTCCCAAAACGATATTGTGTAAAAGGTGTAATGCTATCCGTTTTCAACGAATCTTGAATATATTTATCAATAAACATCGTTACATCAAGGCGTTTGTTACTTTTTAATGTATCGGCTTCAAAATATAAATCTTCGCCCGAATCGTTAAAATCATAGTAACCTCTATTCTTTAACAAATCAATGATACGATCGCGTTCTTCCTCAAATTTGTCAAAATTATATTGATCTCCAGCATGTAAAACAGTTTGTTTTCCAATAGGAGAATTAAGATATTCTTCTATTTTTTGATCAGATATTTTTAGATCATATGTTTCGATATAAGAAGGTTCACCTAACTTAATATCATAAATTGTTTCTGCTTTTTTTGCAACAGAATCTTTATCATAGGAAACTGCTACTTTCGAATCGAAATAACCTTTATCATGAAATAATCTATTTAAGTTCTTTGCTGAAAATTCTGATTGTTGTTCATCCAACAAAACTGGTGCTTCACCTTGACTATAATAAAGACGTTCTTTCCATAAACTGTGCCCAACATATTCGCTCAGGTTATTCTTCGTTAGTAAACTATCCAATAATTTCTGGTTACGAACCGAAGCATCTTGTCTATAATATTCCTGAAAAGTTTCATCAAATTTCGCAGGAGACCAATTGTAAACCCATTGCCAAAGAGGGAAAAAACCAAGGAACTTACCAGCTGGCTTTTGTTTCACATAATCACTTAAATCTTTGTTGATTATAGTTTTTTTCTTCTTAATATCGGGATCCTCTTTATCGTAGATAAATTTGTTCTTTACAAACAAATATTCTCCTTCAGGTACTTTTTTAGTTGTACTACAGCTATAAAAAAGTAAACCTAAACAAGAGATAAGTGTTATATTTGTTGTAATTTTTTTTTGCATAAATATGTTATCAAATAACGTTATTAAGATAATAACTTCTCTGGGTTCTAAAAAATATAGACAAAAATATAATTTGTTTGTCGTAGAAGGTGTTAAAAATATTGGGGAAGTTATAAAAAGTTCTATAAATATTAAAGAATTATTTATAACTGAAGACTTTTGGCCAGAAGCTACACATATCAAAAAGACTTTTATTGAAGAAAAAGACTTGAAAAAGATCAGTTTCTTAACTACTCCGAATGTAGGTTTAGCACTTTGTGAATTACCTAATTATAACGAAAACATCAAGTTGAATGGTTTAAGTATTGCTTTGGATGATATTCGAGATCCAGGTAATTTAGGAACAATTATCCGCTTGGCTGATTGGTTTGGTGTAGAGGATATTTTGTGTACCAAAGAATCTGTTGATATGTACAACCCAAAAGTTGTGATGTCGACAATGGGCTCTTTTACACGAGTGAAAGTTCATTATATCGATTTGGAGAAATACTTGTCTGACTATAAAGGAAACATTTTCGGGACTTTTATGGAAGGAGAATCTATTTATGAACAAACACTTCCACAAGAAGGTATCTTGGTAATGGGGAACGAAGCGAATGGAATTTCTCCAGAAATCGAGAAGTTAACGACAAATAAACTAAGTATTCCGTTCTTTGGGAAAAATGGTTCTACCGAAAGTCTTAACGTTGCCGTTGCAACAAGTGTCATCTTAGGCGAGTTTAAGTCTCAACTTTCGCACAAATCATAAAAAAAACTTAATGTTTCTAAACGGGTAACTATTCCACAAATAAATATATACTTTAGTAGAAACAAACAATAAGATTAAGAAAAAACACATGAAATATGTAGCGGTTGTTCTTGCTTCTGCAATGCTGTTTATGGGAAGCTGTAGCAAGAAAAACGAACAAAAAGAAGAACTTAGAAAGAAGGATCCGCATGCTTTGCGCTATGATTCGTTGGATTGGAAAGCAGATTTCAAGCCAATGAAGTACACACAAGCAGAACTTAATGATTACAGAAATAAACTAAACACTTATTACAAAGACTTTTGGGTTGACGGAAAAGTGAGCGGAGGTTTGTTGGTTGTGAAGAATGGGCAAGTACTTTTAGAGCAATATCAAGGGATGGCAGACGAAAGACATAAGCGTCCAATCACTGCAGAAACACCTATTCACATCGCATCTATCTCGAAAGTTTTTACCTCAATGGCGGTTCTTAAGCTTGTAGAAAAAGGTAAAATCAAATTAGATCAAAAAGTAAATACAATATTAGAAGGTTTTCCTTACGATGATATCACGGTTCGTAATTTGCTAAATCACCGCAGTGGTTTGCCAAATTATGCCAATGTTTTGTGGAATAACAAGAAGGTAATGATGGATCGCGAGAAACCAATTTCTAATCAAGATGTGTTAGATATCTTTAGAGAATTTGACGTTAAACAAATTCGTCCCGCAGACAAAGGGTTTTATTACTCGAATACCAACTTCGCTTTTCTTGCTCTTGTCATTGAAAAGATTATGAAAATGCCTTATCCGAAAGCAATGAAATACATGGTTTTTGACCCTCTTGAGATGAATCATACCTTTGTTTTTGAGTATGATCGCGATAAAGATACAGTAGCACGTTCCTATAAATACAATGGTTACGAGTGGGCTTGGGATGATTTTGACCGCACGTATGGAGACAAAAATATCTACTCAACGCCAAGAGATCTGTATAAGTTAGATGTTGCCATGTATTCAGACGATTTCTTACCGAAGAAGATCAAGAAAGAAGCTTTCAAAGGATATAGTTACGAGCAGAAAGGTTTCAAAAATTATGGGCTTGGAATGCGCTTGTTAGAATATGACAATGGTAAAAAATTATTGTATCACAATGGTTGGTGGCACGGGAATAACACCGTTTTTGTACACGATGTTAACAATCAATTTACGGTAATTGCATTAGGAAACAAGCAGAATAAGAATATATATAGTGCATTTAAATTGGCTGGACTTACAGGAACTTATCCGCTAAAAGCACCAAATAAAGATTCGATGAGATTGCATCAAAAACCAATTGTACCAAAAACAACAGCAAAACTTTCGACCAAAGTTTCAAGATAATAGCAAGGCTTTCTTATATAAGAAAGCCTTTTTTATTTTTATGATATAATGTATTTTATTGATAATCAATAGTTTTATTTTGTTAATTAAATATAAAGTATTAACTTAGAGATAATTAACTATTAATATGTAAATACTTTTAATTATGGCTGTAAAATACAACGTTATTCAGAAGGCTTACCCAGGAGATCCTATGGCGCCTAAAAAGTTCTACGCAAATTCTATTGCAGATGGTGAAGTATCACTTCGAAATTTGAGTAAAGAAATTGCGCAAACCTCATCTATTAGTGAGAGTGATGTATATGCAACATTGATTGATTTGGCTAAAATGTTATCGAAACATTTGTCTGATGGAAAGATTGTTCGCTTAGGAGATTTTGGTTCTTTTCAAATAAGTATAAGTAGCGAAGGAATGGATGCAATGAACAAAGTAAATTCTTCTTCTATAAAAAGTGCTAAAATACTTTTTAGACCTGGTCTAGATTTACGAGATACTTTAGCTACTTTAAAGTATGAGAAAAAGAAATAGTTGAGATAATTTTTCTAACTTCTAATTGAAGTAAATAAAAAACGTCAAGTGGTTTTCATTAAAATCACTTGACGTTTTGTTTAAAACCTCCTTAGGTTTTATATAAAAGATAAGGAGGTTTTATAAAAAGTTTATTTATATCTCAATTGAATAATCATTAACAACATAGAAACATAGACTATGAAAACTAAAAAATATTTAGATGAATTAACTTATGAAATAATAGGTTCTGCTATAGAAGTTCATAAAATAATGGGTAGAGGATTATTAGAAAGTGTTTATCATCAATGCTTAAAAGAAGAGTTAAATCATAGGAAAATAAATTTTCTCACAGTAATGAAGATTCCAGTTGTCTATAAAGAAAAACTACTTGATCTTGATTTTCGTTGTGACCTCTATGTAGAAAATAGTATAGTTGTTGAGTTAAAAGCTGTGCAAGATATTGTTCCTGCTTATGAAGCTCAATTATTAACTTATATGAAACTACTGAAATGTCCAAAAGGAATATTAATCAACTTTAATTGTTTTAACATATTTAATGAAGGACAAAAAACGTATGTTAATGAGTTTTTTACTCATCTTCCAAATTATTAAACCGATGTATTTATATTGTAAAAACAGATAGGTTTTAAATTTTGTTTTGGTAAAATATTAACCACATAGAAACATAGAAATTGATTAATTGTGATTTATTTATAAACTTTCAGTTATTAACTTAAGTAAAGTTACTGTGAAAACTATAAGTCCATTCTAATATTTCTAAGAATTAAACCTATGTATCTATGTAGATAAAAAAGAAATATTTTAAATTTTCTTTTGGTAAAATCTTAACTACATAGAAACATAGAAATTGATTAATTGTGATTTGTTTATATACTTTCAGTTGTTAACTTAAGTATAGTTATTGTGAAAACTAAAAGTCTATTCAAATCTTTATCAATATTTAACCTATGTCTCTATGTGGTTAAAAGAGATAAAATATTAATCACATAGAGACATAGATAAAGATATAACTTGTGTTTTAAATTATTAAAAAAAAGAAAATATAAAACTTTATAAGTTTCTTACTGCTTAATATCCATAATATCTCGCAATACATTCCCAAAGATATTAAACCCAAGAACCAATAACATAATAGCTAATCCCGGTAGAATTGCCAAATGTTGTTTCCCTAAAATAATATGATTATAATGTTCTTTGATGATGTTTCCCCAAGACGGAGTAGGAGGTTGTGCACCAATTCCAAGGAAACTAAGACCACTTTCTACTAAAATTGCCGAAGCAAAATTGGCAGCAGATATAACGATAATAGGAGCAATGACATTAGGTAATATTTGGTTGAAGATAATTCTTGTGTCCGAAAATCCTAAAGCTTTTGCTGCTTCTACGAATTCTTTTTCTCTGTACGATAGGAATTGTCCACGAACTACACGTGCAACTTCTACCCACATCGTTAGTCCAACTGCGATAAATATCTGCCAAAAACCTTTTCCGATAGCTAAGGTAATTGCAATAACCAATAGTAATGTTGGGATAGACCACACAACGTTTATCAACCACATTATTATGTTATCTGTTCGTCCCTTGTAATAGCCTGCAAGAGCGCCCAAGGAGATTCCGACAACTAATGAAATGAAAACAGCGATAAACCCGATAAGAAAAGAAATTCTTGTCCCGATAATTAACCTTGAATAAAAGTCTCTTCCGTACGAATCTGTTCCAAGTAAATAGTTTTTTATGTAGATAAAATCCTTCTCTATATCTTGCGTTTTGATGTTATGCTTTGTCCAAGTTGACAAATCTATCTTTACTGCTTCACCACTTAGTCCGTTTCCTATATATGGAACATAGGTAATGCTTTGTCTATCTCTTTTGTAAGATGTAATACTTATTTGTTCGGTATCGATCTCTTTCCCGAATATTAAATCAGAAAAGTTCGTTTTTCCTGAATAATTAGGTAAAGGGATTTCGATTGTTTTTTGCTGATAACCTATAGGTGAATATGCAATGGTTAGGTCTTGTCTGTTTGCATTTTCCGTTTTGTCGGACGCAAAGACATAAGCAAAAACAGAAATGATTGCAGCTAATACTATTACACTAAAAGAAAGAACACCAAGGGTGTTCTTTCTTAATTTATTGAATATGATTTGAGAAAATGAACCGTTTTCTTGTTCCATTATTTAATGTCTCTTAAAACGTTAACAGCTTCGTTTAAGTAAAAGTCTTTTTGCATTCCTTTGAACCAATTGTTACGTTTAGCTTTTAGAACAGTATCTGTTTTTGTAGTTGCCAAATCGTTTTGATTCATTGTAAATTTAAAATTGTTTTTATACTTGTCTAAAGCTTCAAATTTCTTGATTTTATCTTCGCGAGTTTTACGGTACGTTTTGTAATCTTCTAAGTTCAAAGGAATCTCTTTTACGTCTTCCATTGATTTGATGAACTTGAAACTTTCGTTCATTAATGCTAAGTGTGCATTGTTTGCCAAACGAGTTTTACTGTTCGCTTTAATCTTCGCTAAATCGAAAGCAGAAGGCCATTTTGCAATAACTAATGGTTTGATTTGATCCCAGTTCAAGGCTTCTGAACGAGAAGCTTCGCTGATATCTTCGTAAGTGAATTGATCAACTAATGCAATGTCCGACTGAACTCCTTTCAATTGTGTAGACCCTCCGTTTACTCGGTAGAATTTTTGTATTGTTAACTTAATAGCTCCTAACTCATCACTTCCCGACTGACGATCTAAAGGCAAGATTGTTTGTACAGTACCTTTACCAAAGGTTTGCGGAGAACCCACGATAACAGCGCGATCATAGTCTTGCATTGCTGCAGCAAAAATCTCTGATGCAGATGCAGAAAGCTCGTTAACCATTACTACTAAAGGTCCGTCGTATGCGATAGAATTATCTTTGTCTTCGTGAATTTTAAGCATTCCGTCCGAACGTCTCACCTGAACAATTGGTCCTTGATTGATGAATAATCCAGAGATTTTAACTACCTCTTCAAGAGAACCTCCTCCATTATTTCTAACATCGAAAACAAGACCTTTGATGTTTTCTTTCTTCAATATATCAATTTCTTTCTTGATATCATCCGAAGGATAACGTCCGCCTTCTTTTCCCATTGGAGTGTAGAATTCAGGTAAATAGATGATTCCGTATTTATCTCCTTTCTCGTCCGTAATAACAGATGAGCGAGCAAACACTTCCTCTGATTCAATCACTTCACGAATCAAAGAGATTGTTTGTTGAGAACCGTCTTTTTTCTGAATAGTTAAGACAACTTCTGTTCCTTTCTTCCCTTTAATTAGGCGAATAGCATCGCTCAAAATCATCCCAACGATGTTTTTAGCTTCACCATTTTTCCCTTGTGCAACTTTAATGATCTTGTCGCCAACTTCTAATTTATTACTCTTCCAAGCTGGTCCGCCTACAATTAATTCAGCAATTGTAGCGTAACCTCTTTTGTCTTGTATTTTGGCTCCAATTCCTTCCATTTGTCCAGACATTTCGAACTCGAAATCCTCTTTACTTGTTGGAGAAAAGTATGTTGTGTGCGGATCGTATTGTTCTGTGAACGAGTTCATGTAAATAGAAAAATAGTTCTCGCGTTTTGTTTGTTTTATACGACGGAAATAGTCAGAAATCAAGTCTTTAACTTCTTCACGCGCCATCTTTTCTACTTCTGCAAAAGGCGTATCTTTTGTGATTTTCTTTTTCTCATCTGCCAAAGGATCTTTTATAGGTTTTATAGAAGAAGAGTTGTCTAATGTATCTTTCTTTTGACCTTTTAATTCGTCTTGCATTGAAATGATTTCTAACATCACGTTATATTTCAAATATTTGCGCCATAAATCTTTCGATTCGTTTTTATCTTTCGCGAATTTTGATGTTTTATAATCGATATTGAAATTCTCTTTTTGATTGAAATCAAAAGGTTTTGACAAGGCATCCATCGAATATTTTTCAGCGTCAGCAATACGTTTGTAGATTGTGTCAACAGTAGAATTGTAGAAACCTAAGTTTTCTGATTTGTAATAATCATCTAAATTGTGATAATCTTTTTTGAATAGATCATAATCAGATTGCAATAAAAAACGTTTGCTTGGATCAATGTATTCTAAATATTTATTGAAAACATTTTCCGAAAATTTATCATCTACAGTAGCAGGTTTGTAATGTAGGTAAGTTAGGGTGTTTCGTGTATTTTTTACGATTAACTTTTCTCTTTCTTCATCTGTGTCTAACATGGGTTTGCAAAAGCAAAAAGCAAGCAAACTCATTGATAAAAACGATAGTAATACATACGTTTTTTTAATTAACATATTGCGTTGGTATTATATAAATTAATAATTTAAGACTCCTTCAAATATAAAACAAAAAAGAAATTAGAAGGAAGTTTTTTACATTTGTAAAAATGATGAATAAAAGTAAGAATAAAATATGGAAAGACCGCTAATTTTAGTTACAAATGATGATGGAGTAACTGCGCCTGGAATAAGAGCGTTGATAGAGATTGCAAAAGGATTTGGAGAAGTTTATGTTGTTGCGCCAGATAGTCCGCAAAGTGGAATGGGGCATGCGGTGACAATAAATTCGACATTGTTTTGCGATGAAATAGAAGTTGATGAAGATGTAAAAGAGTATGCGTGTTCTGGAACGCCAGTGGATTGTGTGAAATTGGCTGTTTCGCAAATTTTACCTCGTAAACCAGATTTGTGTATTTCGGGAATTAATCACGGATCAAATTCGTCGGTGAATGTGATTTATTCGGGAACAATGTCTGCTGCTGTAGAAGCTGGAATTGAAGGAATTCCTGCGATTGGTTTTTCGTTGTGTGATTTTGCTTATAATGCAGATTTTAAAGCTGGAGAAGAATTTATTAAAACAATTATTGATCAAGTTTTAAAACATAAATTACCAAAAGGTGTGGTGTTGAACGTGAACATTCCGAAGTTGAAAGAACATGAAATAAAAGGAATAAAAGTTTGTCGTCAAGCTGATGCTAAATGGGAAGAAAAATTTGATAAACGTGAAGATCCTCGTGGAAGAACATATTATTGGATGAGTGGAGAGTTTAAAAATCTTGATAAAGGTGAAGATACAGACGAACGTGCTTTAGAAGAAGGTTATGTTTCGGTTGTGCCAGTTCGTTATGATTTGACAGCTCATCATTTTTTACCAGATTTAAGAAATTGGGATTTGTAGATTTGTTCTAAGTTCTAAGTTCTAAGTTCTAAGTTCTAAGTTCTAAGTTCTAAGTTCGTTGTGATTCTGAACTCGTTTCAGAATCACATATTATTAAGTTGATGAGAAGCTGAAATAAATTAAGCTTGACAAAGCATAAAAAAAAGGACTTCAATTGAAGTCCTTTTTTGTGTTATATTGAAATAATTATTTTACTAATTTTTTCTCAGCGTCACGATAGAAATTTTCTTTTTGATCGTTTCCTAAAGTTTTGTAAGCTTGAATTAAGTTACGAATAACTTGACGATTTTCTGGTTGAATTTCGTACATCTTTTCAAGATAAGGAGCTGCTTCTGTAAACAAAGCTTTACGTTTTGCTTCGTTTGCGTTATAAACTTCTTTCTCTTTTTTAGATGTTCCTAAATTGTTGTTCATTGTTTCAACAATTTCTTTATCTGGTTGCAAAATAGCTAAAACTAAATTGTTATAAGACTCGAAATGTTTAGGATTTAATTCAATCGCTTTTTTAAACAAGTTTTTAGATTCTGCTGCTTTAGAAGCGTCATCTAAATATAAAACACCTAAGTTATAATAATTTTGCGCATCGTTTGGATTGATTTTAATCGCTTCTTCGATACGTTTTGTCATTTTATCAGCGTTTCCAGAAACTTGGTAAATTCCAGTTGCGATGTTGTTGATGTCAGCATCTTTTGGATATTTTGTAGTTGCTTCTTCTACGATAGCATCGTATTTTTTTGCATTGTACAATCCATTAAGTGCCAAAACATACATATCACGGTTGTAATCTTTTGTTTGATTAGCTGATTTACCAGTGAATCCTTTTGCTGCTAATTCTTTCAAAATCGTTAACGATTTATCATAATCAGCTGCGTTGTAAAAACAGATTGCTGCTTGATATTTATAGATATCTTCTTTTGTACCTAAAGCTTCAACTAGGTTATAAACATTTAAGAATTTTGTTCCAGCTTCTGTGTATTGTTTAGCGTCCATTGCTTTGTTTGCAGCGTCTAATTCTTTGTTTGCTAAATTAGAAACTTCAGATTGCAACAAGAAACCATATTTTGGTTGTAAAGCAACTTCTTTCGCTTTTGCGTAATTACCACTAGCTGTAGCTTTATCTAAATCGGCTTGAGAATAGTAAAATTCGTCTTTTTTAGAGTCTTTATTTTTGACTTGCCAAACTTTACCGTTTTCGTATTTAGATAATTTTGCTAAATCTTGACTTGCTTTTGTAACGTCACCTTTTGCTAAGTTTTCTTTTGCTGATTTATTATATTTTTCAGCTAAAACTGTAGGTTCTGTCGTTAATTCTTCTGTGTTAGTTTGAGCGAATGATGTTGACATTGCTAAAACTAATCCTAAACTAAATAATAATTTTTTCATTGATTATTCATTATTTGGATCCTCAGCAGGCGTTTCTTCTGCTTGAGTTTCGTTGTTTTCGTTTGTGTTTTCTACAACAATTGGATTTCCTTCTTCATCAAGTTCTACTTCGTCTTCCAATTCTTCTTCAACCTGTACTTTTGCAATTGCTGCAATTTCGTCGTTCTTTTTCAAGTTAATCAATCGAACACCTTGCGTTGCACGACCCATTACACGAATTTCATCTAAACCAGTTCTAATTGCAACTCCAGATTTATTAATAATCATTAAATCATCTTCGTCTGTAACAGCTTCAATCGCGATTAATTTTCCAGTTTTATCAGTAATATTAAGAGTTGTTACACCTTTACCGCCACGATTCGTTTCACGATAATCTTCGATAGAAGAACGTTTTCCGTAACCTTGTTCAGAAACAACTAATACAGTTTCTTTTTCTACATCAGTCACAACAATCATCCCGATAACCTCATTATCTGGTTGATCTCCTAAGTTGATTCCGCGAACACCAGAAGCAGTACGACCCATTGGACGAACTTTCTCATCTTCGAAACGGATAGCTTTACCATATTTAGAAGCGATCATAATTTGAGATTTACCATCTGTTAATAAAGCTTCTAATAATGTGTCACCTTCGCGAACAGTAATTGCGTTGATACCATTAACACGTGGACGAGAATAAGATTCTAAAGATGTTTTCTTGATGATACCATTTTTAGTTACCATGATTACGTAATTATTATTTACGTATTCTTCGTTCATTAAATCATGTGTAAGGATATATGCTTTTACTTTATCATCTGGCTCGATGTTAATCAAATTCTGAATTGCACGACCTTTAGATGTTTTAGAACCTTCTGGAATTTCGTACACACGCATCCAATAACATTTTCCTTTTTCTGTAAAGAATAACATGTATTGGTGGTTAGATGCCGAAACCATATACTCTAAGAAATCTTCGTCACGTGTTGTAGCGGCTCTATTACCAACTCCTCCACGAGATTGTTTGCGGTATTCAGAAAGTGGTGTACGTTTGATGTAACCCATGTGAGAAATCGTTAAAACAACTTGCTCATCAGGAATTAAATCTTCGATATTTAAGTCTCCACCTGCGTAATCGATATCTGTACGACGTTCGTCACCATATTTTTTACGAATTTCTAATAACTCATCTTTGATAATTTGCATACGTAAATCTTCGTTTGCTAAAATATCTTTCAAATGGTTAATCATTTTCATGATTTCTTCGTACTCTTCACGAATTTTATCAATCTCAAGACCAGTCAATGTACGTAAACGTAAATCTAAGATTGCACGTGCTTGAATTTCTGATAACTCGAAAGCTTCCATTAATCCTGTGCGCGCTTCGTCTGGTGTTGCAGATTCGCGAATGATTTTAATTGCACGATCAAGATCATCTTGTGTTCCGATTACTTTCATGTAACCTTCTAAGATATGAGCTCTTTCTTGCGCTTTTCTCAATTCGTATTCCGTACGACGAACAATCACTTCGTGACGATGTTCTACGAAATGATAAATCATGTCTTTCAAATTCAATTGCTCTGGTCTACCTTTTACCAAGGCAATATTATTTACACTGAAAGATGATTGTAATTGAGTAAATTTATATAGTTTATTTAAAACAACGTTAGGAACCGCATCCATTTTAAGGACATAAACGATACGCATACCTTTACGGTCAGATTCGTCACGAATCTCAGAAATACCATCTAATTTACCATCTTTTACTAACTCAGCAGTTTTTGCAATCATGTCTGCTTTGTTAACTTGGTAAGGAATTTCTGTAGCAATAATACAATCGCGACCATGTACTTCTTCGAAATTAGTTTTTGCACGTAAAACAACACGTCCACGTCCAGTTTCGAAAGCTTGTTTTACACCATCATAACCATAGATTGTACCTCCTGTTGGGAAGTCTGGTGCTTTGATGTATTGTGTTAATTCGTCAATTGTAATCTCACGATTGTCGATGTAAGCAATTGTTCCGTCAATAACTTCTGTTAAGTTATGTGGCGCCATATTTGTTGCCATACCAACCGCAATACCAGATGCACCATTTACCAATAAGTTTGGAACACGAGTAGGTAATACAGTAGGTTCTTGGATAGTATCGTCAAAGTTTAGTTGAAAGTCAACTGTCTCTTTATCTAAATCAGCTAATAATTCGTCTGAAATTTTTTGAAGTCTTGCTTCAGTATAACGCATTGCAGCAGGTGGATCACCATCTACAGAACCGTAGT
Source organism: Empedobacter sp. UBA7611 (assembly GCF_002484365.1). Taxonomy (NCBI): domain Bacteria; kingdom Pseudomonadati; phylum Bacteroidota; class Flavobacteriia; order Flavobacteriales; family Weeksellaceae; genus Empedobacter; species Empedobacter sp. UBA7611. The sequence continues at coordinate 72,904 of NZ_DLJR01000021.1, read as the reverse complement.
TACCTTGTCCGTCAACTAATAAGTAACGCAAAGACCAAGGTTGCGCCATACGTACCATTGTGTCGTAAACAGAACTGTCGCCGTGTGGGTGAAATTTACCTAAAACTTCCCCTACAATACGTGCCGACTTTTTGTAAGAACGATTAGAAAAAACACCTAATTCATACATTCCGAATAATACTCTACGGTGTACAGGTTTTAAGCCATCACGCACATCCGGAAGCGCACGAGATACGATTACCGACATCGAATAATCGATGTAAGCGGATTTCATTTCATCCTCAATGTTAATTGGGATTAGTCTTTCTCCTTCAGTCATATTGTTTTGTTATATAAGGTGGCTAATATACGAATTTTAAGCTAAAAAAAGATTGATAAAAACAAGATATTTGATGTTTTATGAAAGTTTTAAGGAAACTTTTCTAATCCTTCTAAAAATAGCTTTGTTTTATCCTCGTAAATGATATTGTTGATAAGTTTTAATTGTTATTGTTTTAATTTTCTCTTGCTTAACAAAAAAATGTTTTTATATTTGCACTTCGAAAATTACAAAGTGTAGAACGGAACGCGGTTTACTATTAATTCAGCTTTTTTGTAATTTTCTATCAATTTGATTTTTGAATTAATAATAATAACTGTATATTTGCAACCCATTCGAGTAATGGATTAGAAACTTAGTAAAGATGAGTAAGAGAACATTTCAACCAAGTAACAGAAAAAAAAGAAACAAACACGGATTCCGTGAGCGTATGGCTTCTAAAAACGGGCGCAAAGTATTAGCTGCTCGTAGAAAGAAAGGAAGAAAAGCATTAACTGTTAGTGAAGTAAGAGCTAAAAGATAATCGCTACAATTCATAAAAAATAAGCTTGAAGGTCGTTCTTTCAAGCTTTTTTTTTACATTTGTTTTAAAGACTGTAGAAAAGTATGGAAGCTAAAAATGTAATTGAGTTAAGTCAATCATCTATATATCAAAGAAATCATTTAGTATTATCTGACGTTAATTTTACACTTAATGAAGGAGAATTTGTCTACCTTATTGGAAAAACAGGAAGTGGAAAAAGTAGTTTGTTGAAAGTGCTTTATGGTGATTTGCCGCTTCAATCGGGACAAGGTTCTGTGGTTGGAATGGATTTGAAATCATTGAAAACAAGTAAGATTCCTGATCTTAGAAGACATTTAGGAATTGTTTTCCAAGATTTCCAATTGTTAACAGATCGTACAGTTGAGCAAAATTTGACGTTCGTTTTGAAAGCAACAGGTTGGAAAGATAAGGCTACAATCGATAAACGTATTGATGAGGTTTTAGATTCGGTAGGGATGTTGTCAAAAAAGAAAATGATGCCTTTCCGTCTTTCTGGAGGAGAACAACAGCGTGTTTCTATAGCTCGTGCTTTATTAAATCATCCTGAATTAATTTTAGCAGATGAGCCTACAGGAAACCTAGATCCAGAAACGTCAAATGATATTATGGATTTATTGTTGTCGGTATCGAAAGAAAATAATTGTGCAGTTTTGATGGCTACACACGATTATGAAATTATTCGTCGCTATCCTGCGCGTAAAGTGCGTTGTGAAGACGGAAGATTATTTGAAGTTGCGGAAGCGATATCAGAATAAGATAAATTACACAATATAATTTTAAAGAAAGAGTTTACTTAGTTGTAGACTCTTTTTTTTGTTAAATAATTAACTAACTAATGTATCAAGGTAATAAACTTCATTTTATAAGTATGGATGTTCCATTTCCTCCCAATTATGGAGGTGTTATAGATGTTTTTTATAAATTGAAAGCATTTCATCAACTTGGGATTGAAATTCATTTACATTTGTTTGGGTTTAACGAAACAGAAAGCGATGTTTTAAGGAAATATGCTAAAGAAGTTTATTTTTATCCAATACATCAGATGCCTTATTATATTTTTCAGAAATATCCTATTTCAGTAAAATCGAGGGATAGCAAATTATTGTATGAACGAATTAAATCGTTGAAAGCACCTATATTTTTTGAAAGTCTAAAAACAACATTTATTTTGAATAAATATAACCTTGAAGGTTATTCTAAATATTTGCGATTACATAATATTGAACAAAATTATTTTTCTGGATTAGCTGAAAGCGAGAAGAATCTGGTAAAAAAAGCATTGTTTTATATTGAGGCAAAAAAATATATTCAATACGAAAATATCATCCATCAGTTTGATGAAGTTTTTACACTCTCTAAATTTGAACAAAATTATATTCAAGAAAAATATAATAAAGGAAAATTTGTGCCTGTTTTTCATGGAAATGAAACTTTTCAATCACTAAGTGAAAAAGGAGAATTTGCTTTATATCATGGTGATTTGAGAGCTTCGGACAATTGTAAAGTAGTCGATTTTTTGATAGAAGTGTTTAAAGGAATTGATTATCCTTTCGTTATTGCTTCAGGTTCTAGAGAGAATTGGGTAAAAGAAAAAATTAAAAATTATCCTCGTATACAATTTGTTAAATTGAAAGATTTTGATCATTTGAAAAATCTTTTCGAAAAAGCACATCTCAATATAGCGTGGTCTTTTCAGGAATCTGGAACAAAACTAAAAGTGATAAATGCATTATTCAATAGTCGTTTTTCGATAATAAATGAAAATGTGATAGATGACGAGAAAATTAGTGGACTTTGTGTTCAAGTTTCGAATAAATCAGAGCTGATAAAAGCTATTAATCATTTAAAAAATCAACCTTTTTTAGCGTCAAAAGAATATGTTGATACGCTTGAATATGATTTGAATGATAAATTGAATGCAGAAATTATTTTGAAACAAATTTTTAATTAACTTTATGATTATGAATAGAAATCAATTTGCAGATATAATTTTACAACGATTAATTGATCAAAAGGAAGAAATAAGTCAACAATACAATAGTAGCAAAGATAAGATCGGTTATTTTTGGGTTGATGATTTATTGCCAGAAGAATTAGCTTTGGATATAAATCAAATTTTTCCACAAGAAAAAGAAATGGTGTTGAAAAAAAGTTTGAAAGAAGATAAATATATTGCTGTTCAAATGAATCAATATCATCCTATTTTAGAAGAAATTATTTATGCTTTTCAAGATGAAAGAATCGTAAATTTGATTGCTGAAATTTGTGAAATAAAACAACCTATTCCAGATTCGTCTTTGTATGCTGGTGGTTTATCTATGATGGGAAATCGTCAGTTTTTGCAGCCTCATTTGGATAATTCTCATGATGCGAAAAGAGAATTGTGGCGTGTGTTGAATTTGTTGTATTATGTAACGCCAGATTGGAAAGAAGAATATGGTGGAAATTTGGAAATTTGGCCAAATGGATTGAAAAATGATCAGATTACAATTTTTAGTAAATTCAATCGATTAGCAGTAATGGCAACGCATAATGATTCTTTGCATTCGGTTTCTCCAATAAAGTTTAAAGGTTTTAGAAAATGTGTTTCAAATTATTATTTTTCTAAAGAACCTTTAAGAGAGACAGATTCCTTTCATGTGACTTCGTTTAGAGGTCGTCCAGAGCAAAAGGTTTTGGATCAAGTTTTACAAGTTGATAATGCTCTAAGAATGGGCGTTAGAAAAGTATTTAAAAAAGGAGTAGTGGAAAATCCACATATTTATAAAAAAGAAGAAAAGTAGATTAAAATTTAATCTACTTTTTTATTTTTTCAAAAATCTCCTTCAATTTTAATTCTTCATTTTCCCAACAAAGTTCATTTGCAGCATTTGCAAGGTTTTCTTGGTAACTTCTTTTTCCTTCGTTTAAGATTTCTTGTAGTTTTTCAGCCAAATGTTTTGGTTCGTGATTGTCAATCACTTTTCCAACTTTATATTCTTCGACCATTTTTTTGATTTCAGGTAAATTTGTTGCTAAAATTGGTACTCTAGCTTGAATAAAGTCAAATAATTTATTCGGTAGAGCGTAGCGATAGCTTAATCCTAAATCTTCTTCCATACTCATTCCTACATCAGCTAAAGGTGTTATAGTTTTTAAAGTTTTTGGGGGAATATTTCCTAAAAAATGAATGCGATTAGTCAAGTTCAAATCTTTTACTAATTGTTCGTATTCTGCTTTTTTAGGCCCTTCGCCAGCAATCCAAAATTGACAATTATCGATGTGTTTAAACGTTTTAATCATTCTGTCAATTCCTCGACTCATGTTAATTGCGCCTTGATACAATAATATTTTATCGTTTGTTGGATTTTCGGGTAAGCGAAAGAAAATTAAATCTTGTTTATCGTTAAGTTTTGTTCGGTTGGGAACATTTCTAATCACAGCCGGATTAGCACCATATTCCTTGCGAAACCAATTGGCATATCCATCACTTACGGTATAAAAATACTTGATTTTTGGAACAAGAGAACGTTCTAAAGTTTTCCAAACTTTTTTTGTTTTAGGACGATTGTGTAATGATGGCAATTCTGAATAAATTTCGTGACTATCAAAAACTAAAGGAATTTTTTTGATTTTACTTACCAAATAAAAAGGAAGTAAGCTATCTAAATCATTCGCTAGTAAAATAGTTTGTTTATCCGCTTTTTTAAGTAAAGTGAAAAATAATTTGTAATTGAATTCAGCATACTTTTTCATTGTTGATTGATTCTTTTGTTCCATCAAAAATGTCTTGTACGGTTTATTCAATTTCGGTCTACCGTTTATAGTCGCGCCAATCAATTCTACATCGTATCCAAATTTTAACAAAGAATGGCAAACTTTATCTAATCTTTGATCCGTTTCAATATTATTTAGTACAGCAGATAGGATTTTCAATTTTATGGTTTTTGAAGATTATTTTCCAGGTTTGAAGATGATATAATACGCCTGAACTAAAAATAAAATCGCATTTGGAATAAGGACTGGCCAAGCCTCGATCATAGCAGCATAAATTACAAAACATACACAACCAATTGCATTGATAATGCGGATAATTGTAATCTTCGAAAAAAAGAATGCTAGTACAATAAAGACTGAAGCAAGATAGCCAAAAATATCAGCTATACCAATGTTAGATAAAAAATCCATAAAACGATAAATAAGAATGATAAAGTATAGGCAAAATTATGAAAAATAAGTCGATAACTTTGTGTAAATTTGCACAATGATAGAAACTTTATCAAAGATAAAACACAAAGATTCGCCAAACTTCTTTTTACTTGCTGGTCCATGTGCCATCGAAAGTGAAGATATGGCTTTGAGAATTGCTGAAAAAGTAGTAACAATTACTGATAAATTAGAGATTCCTTATGTTTTTAAAGGATCTTTCAAAAAAGCAAATCGTTCTCGTATTGATAGTTTTACAGGGATTGGAGATGAAAAAGCATTGAAAATTATTCAAAAAGTTGGAGAAACTTTTGATGTTCCAACAACTACAGATATTCACGAACCTTTTCATGCAGAAATGGCGGCGGCTTATGTAGATGTGCTACAAATTCCTGCTTTCTTGGTTCGTCAAACCGATTTAGTGGTTGCAGCTGCACAAACTGGAAAACATGTTACGTTGAAAAAAGGTCAATTTCTTTCGCCAGAAGCAATGAAATTTCCTGTAGAAAAAGTAACAGATTCTGGTAATAATAATGTAGCAATTATCGAGCGTGGAACAATGTTAGGTTACGGAGATTTAGTGGTAGATTATCGTGGAATTCCTGTGATGCAAAATTATGCACCAGTTATTTTAGATATCACACATTCTTTACAACAACCAAATCAGGCTTCAGGTGTAACAGGAGGAAAGCCAGAATTAATCGAAACGATTGCTAAAGCTGGAATTGCTGTTGGTGCTGATGGTATTTTTATCGAAACGCATCCAGATCCTAAAAATGCAAAAAGTGACGGTGCAAACATGTTACAATTAGATTTGTTAGAAGACTTATTAACTAAATTAGTTAGAGTTCGTCAGGCAATTCTATAAAAATAATTTTTAAAGAAAATTTATTAAATAATACTTAGTCAAGTTGATTAAGTATTTTTAATTTTTTTAGATAATGGATAATTTAATTCAGAAATATAATATTCCAGGACCTCGTTACACAAGTTATCCAACTGTTCCGTTTTGGGACAATGATGATTTTACTAAACAAGGTTGGATTGAAACTTTTCAACGATCTTTCGATGAAAGTAATGTAGAAGAAGGAATATCAATTTATATTCATTTACCTTATTGCGAGTCGTTGTGTACGTTTTGTGCATGTAACAAACGTATTACGAAACAACATTCGGTAGAAGTTCCGTATATTGATACAGTTTTGAAAGAATGGAGATTATATGTGGATTTATTTTCATCTCGACCAAAAATTAAAGAAATTCATTTAGGAGGAGGAACACCAACGTTTTTTTCTCCAGAAAATTTGAAGAAATTAATTGATGGTATTTTTGAATATGCGGATGTAGCTGAAGGACACGAATTTAGTTTAGAAGGTCATCCAAATAACACAACAAGAGAACATTTACAGGCTTTATACGATTTAGGTTTTAGACGTATTTCGTATGGTGTACAAGATTATGATCTGAAAGTTCAGGAAGCGATCAATCGTGTTCAACCTTTCGAGAATGTGAAAAGAGCAACCGAAGAAGCGCGCGAAATTGGTTTTACATCGATTTCTCACGATTTGATTTTTGGTCTTCCACATCAAACAATGGAAGGAATGATGGAAACTATTAATTTGACAAAAGAATTAAATCCAGATCGTATTTCGTTTTACAGTTATGCGCATGTGCCGTGGATAAAAGGTGTTGGACAACGTGGTTTTCAGGACGATGATTTGCCTTCACCAGAATTGAAACGTGCATTATATGAAGAAGGAAAGAAAATGTTCGAGGAAATGAACTATTTCGAAGTTGGAATGGATCATTTTGCCTTAGAACAAGACTCGATGTATCAATCGATGAAAAACCATACATTACATCGTAATTTTATGGGATATTCTTCTTCGAAAACACAATTAATGGTTGGTTTAGGAGTTTCTTCTATCAGTGATTCTTGGTATAGTTTTGCACAAAACGAGAAGACAGTAGAAGAGTACGAAAAATCAATCAATAACGGAGAATTATCCGTTTTCAAAGGACATATATTATCAGAAGAAGATTTGATTATGCGTCGTCATATTCTAAATTTAATGTGTAATTTAGAAACTTCTTGGGCTGATGATAACATGAAATTTGATGATGTAGATCGTATCAAAACTATGTTACAAGATATGGTTGACGATAATTTGATTGAATTTGTAGAAAATGGTTTGATCGTAAAAGAAGAAGGACGTCCATACGTTCGAAATGTGTGTATGACATTCGATAAGAGAATGATAGATAACGAGCCAGAAACACGCATTTTCTCAATGACAATCTAATAAAATAGATAAATGTTTTAAACTTTATCAAAAAAAGTATATATTTGAATATCTCAAACAATGAAAGAAATAGAAATTCACGGTAAAAAATTTATTCCGTACATCGCTTTTGAAGAAATAGAACACGCCATCAAAAATATGGCAAACGAAGTTTACGAAGAATACAAAGACGAAAGACCGATTTTTGTTGGTGTATTAAACGGAGTTGTAATGTTCTTCAGCGATTTCTTAAAACAATATCAAGGAGAATGTGAGATTTCATTCTTGAAATTAAAATCTTACGAAGGAACAGAATCAACAGGGAAAATTACTATTGAGATGGATATTCCGATGAATGTTGAAGGACGTCACGTAATTATTTTAGAAGATATTGTAGATACAGGTAATACGTTAGTAGAGTTGCACCGAATCTTGAAAGAGAAAAAGGTAAAATCATTAAAAGTAGCAACTTTATTATTTAAGCCAGATGCTTACAAAAAAGATTTAAAGGTAGATTTAGTAGGAATCTCTATTCCTGATAAATTTGTAGTAGGTTATGGATTAGATTTTGACGGATTAGGAAGAAATTTACCAGATATTTATCAAATAAAACATTAAAACAAAATGCTAAACATTGTATTGTTCGGACCTCCTGGCAGTGGTAAAGGAACACAAGCTAAATTTTTAGAAGAAAAGTACCAAACTCCTCAAATTTCTACTGGAGACTTATTTCGTTTCAACCTTAAAAATGAAACAGAATTAGGCGCTCTTGTGAAATCTTACATGGACAAGGGACAATTAGTTCCAGATGAGGTAACAACAAATATGTTGGTTGATCATTTAGATAACAATCCAAATGCGCAAGGATACATTTTTGATGGATATCCACGTACAACATCTCAGGCAGAGGCTTTAGATAAAATCTTAGCAGATAAATACGAAAGCGAAGTTTCGATTACATTAGCATTAGTTGTGGATGACGAAATTTTGGTTCAACGTTTATTAGAACGCGGAAAAACTTCTGGTCGTGCTGATGATGTGGACGAAAAAATTATCCGCGATCGTATTACAGAATATTACGAGAAAACTGCAATTGTAGCAGAACACTACAAAGCGCAAGGAAAATGGGTTGAGATTGATGGAGTAGGTTCTATTGAAGATATTACCGAAAAATTGAACGCAGCAATTAAAGAAGTTTTATAAGAACAACTTTTACATTATATTAAAAATGCTCCTTTTAATTAAAGTTGCATTTTTAGTATAATGTCATTCTGAATGTATCTTTTGCGAAATGAAGAATCTGAGATTCCTCGACAAGCTCGGAATGACAATTATGTCAAGTTGAATTTATTTCAGCTTCTCATCAATTTATATCATGTGATTCTGAAACGAGTTCAGAATGACTTTACTTTTTTCCTTCAACCAAGCCTTTACAAATGTTTTTTACAACAGCAGGACCTTCATAAATAAAACCTGTATAAACTTGTAACAAACTTGCACCAGCTTCCAGTTTTTCTTTAGCATCTTCGGCTGTATGAATTCCGCCAACTCCAATGATAGGAAATGCTTTGTTCGATTTTTCAGAAAGATAACGAATCACTTCTGTTGAACGATTTTTAAGTGGTTTTCCCGAAACTCCACCAGTTTCTTTTACAATTTCTGGATCAGATTTTAATCCTTCTCTTGAAATGGTTGTATTTGTAGCAATCACTCCAGCAATTTTAGATTCTAATACAATATCTATAATATCGTCCAATTGAGAATCTGTTAAATCTGGTGCGATTTTAAGTAAAATTGGTTTCGGTTTTTCGTTTTGATTATTGTATTGTTGCAAATAATTAAGAATGTACAATAAAGGTTCTTTTTCTTGTAAATCGCGTAATCCAGGTGTGTTTGGAGAACTTACATTGACTACAAAATAATCAACATAATCAAACAATGCATTGAAACATTTGATATAATCATCAACAGCATCTTCGTTTGGCGTCAATTTATTTTTACCAATATTTCCACCAATAATATAGTTTTCACGATTTTTTAATTCTCTAATTTTCGAAACAGCAAAATCAACACCTTTGTTATTAAATCCCATTCGGTTGATAATCGCTTCATCTTCTACCAAACGAAACATACGCGGCGCATCATTCCCTGGTTGAGGTTTTGGTGTAACGGTTCCAATTTCGATAAAACCGAATCCGAAGTGGTTCAATTCTTCAATATATTCAGCATTTTTATCAAAACCTGCAGCTAAACCAATTGGATTTTTGAATTTAATTCCAAAAACTTCTCGTTCTAAACTTGGTTGATTGTATTGATAAAATTTATCTAATAATTTTCCAACTCCAGGAAATGCAGCATAATTTTTTAGATTTCGCGTAACGAAATGATGTGCATCTTCGGGCTGTAATTGAAATAAAATGTTTTTGAATTGTTTGTACATGCTGCAAAATTAATCAATCCTATTCATTATAAAAATATGTTTTGATTACTTATTTTTCGTGATTGATTGTATTGTGCTAATTGGAGAAATTTCAACAGTTTTTTGACCTTTCACAACATAAAAATAATAAAGACTATTCGTATTGACTAAATAAATTTCTTTTTTCTCACCAGAATTGAAAGTTAAGGTCTGTCCATATTTTTCGAATTTTAAATCTCCATTTTTTATTCGTTTTGATAAAAAATTACCACCACCAACTCCAAATCCTAAAAAGAAACAAATCAGCATAACAAAAAAGAATCCAATTAAATTTTGATTAATTTTCTTAGTGAATTCTTCATTCGTGAGGTTATCAGTTTCTTTAATCTTGTAATATTTCTTAATGAATTTTTTCTCTGGATATTTCAATGAATACTGTTTAAAACTATAAAGTAGAAAAATAAGAAGAATAAAAAAGATTAGTAAGAAAGGATGTGCGGTGATTTCGGCTATTGGACTAATTAAGATATCCATAATGCTCGAAAATTTCAGAATATTAATATCCAATTGATAATAAAAAATAGATTCTTTAATAATTCCCATGAAGACTAAATAAATATAACCAAAAGGAAGTAATCGTTGTAAATGTTCGTTATTCATACTATTGAATCTATTTTTGGCGCGATTTTATTTCTTTGTTAATCATAGAAAGCCTTATGACCAAAGGCATCAAAGTAGTTGAAGTTCTGCAAGCAACGGCAATTAATGCATAATTTTTTGATTTTATTGCTGAATATACCAAGAAGATAGAAATCAAAAACATCAAACATCCAAAAGTAATTACCATTGTTTTGGTTTGTTTTTGCTTTTTCAGAAGTTAGTCATCAGTATATTCGGACAAATTTTTTTAGTATTCATGATAGTGTGTTAATTAATTGAATAAATATAAATAAAAATCTGAGTCATTATAAATTATTCATTCAAAATAGATAATACAAGATTTTAATAAACAAATTAGAAATTGTACTTTTGCAGACTAATTAAAAGAGAAAAATTATGCAATCAAATTTTGTTGACTACGTAAAAATAAATTGTAGAGCCGGACATGGAGGTGCGGGTTCAGCAAGTTTGCATCGCGAAAAATATATTGACAAAGGTGGACCAGATGGTGGAGATGGTGGACGTGGAGGAAATATCACGCTTCTTGGAAACTCAAATCTTTGGACCTTGTTAGAATTTCGATTCAAAAGACATTTCCGTGCGCAAAACGGTGGACGTGGAGGTAAATCTCGTTCTACTGGTGCTGACGGTGAAGATATTATTTTGGAAGTTCCGATCGGAACAATTGCCAAAGATGACGAAGGAAATATTATTGGCGAAGTAACAGAAAATGGGCAAGAATTAATTATTGCGCAAGGAGGAAAAGGGGGGCTAGGAAACTGGCATTTCCGTTCTGCAACGCGTCAAACGCCTCGTTATGCACAGCCAGGTTTGGATGGTGACGAGCGTCAAGTTACATTGGAGTTGAAAATTTTGGCAGATGTTGGTTTAGTTGGTTTTCCAAATGCAGGAAAATCTACTTTATTATCAGCTGTTTCGGCTGCTAAACCAAAAATTGCAGATTACGCATTTACAACGTTAACACCTAACTTGGGAATTGTAGAATACCGTAATCATCAGTCATTTATTATGGCAGATATTCCTGGAATTATCGAAGGTGCGGCAGAAGGAAAAGGTCTTGGACATCGTTTCTTGCGTCATATTGAGCGTAATTCTAACTTATTATTTTTAATTCCTGCCGATACAGAAGATTATAAAAAAGAATATGAAATTCTGTTGAATGAATTGAAAAAATTCAATCCTGAATTGTTAGATAAAGAACGAATTTTAGCTATTTCTAAGTCAGATATGTTAGATGATGAATTGGAAGCTGAGATTAAAGCACAATTACCAACTGATATTGATACGATATTTATTTCGTCTGTTTCTGGAAAAGGAATCACAGAATTGAAAGATTTATTGTGGAAAAAACTACACGAATAACTAATTATTAAAGATAAAGACAAATGTTTGGAAATTTTGGAGACATCATGGGAATGATGGGAAAAATCAATTCATTTAAAGATAAATTTTCTGATTTGAAAAATGAATTAGATGGAGAAATATTTACAACGACTTCTAACGATGGAAAAGTAAAAATTACAATGTCTAAATTGGCAACAGTAAAAGATATTGAACTTGCTGAAGGAATGGAAAAAGAAGAAATTGAAGATTTGTTAGTGATGACGTTAAACAAAGCGTTGGAACAAGTAAAAACAGAAGCAATTGACAGAGCGAAAAAAACAGCTCAAGAAAATTTACCAAACATTCCTGGAATGCCTTTCTAAGAAGAATTTGAAAAAATAAAAACCCCTGAAAATTAATTTTCAGGGGTTTTTGTTTGATAATTTGGTTCAATATTTTTATCATCTTTCTCATCCAAAGATTCAAGATATTCTGCTTTCAAACGTTCTTGTTCTTGGTAAATATCCCATAAACGCTCGGCTTGTGGATCATAATAATTTTCTTGATCCCATTTCGGAACTTCTTTTTGTGGACCAATATTTCTAAACAAATAAGCAAAAAATGCACCCGAAATAAATCCACTTAAATGTCCTTCCCAAGAAATAGAATTACTACTTGTATCTGTTTTTAATTGTGGTAAAATTTCTTGAGGAACCATTCCCCAAATCATTCCGCCGTATAATAAAATAATGATTAATGAAATCGCCATTAAACCGCGTTCTTTTCTAATAATTCCACTGAAAAATATGAACGAAGCCAATAAATAAACGATAGAACTTGCTCCGATATGGCAACTTACATTATCATCTAAAAAAGGAGGATTTCCAATCATCCAAAGAATAATTCCTGATAAAATCCAACCAAAAAAAATAACATAATAAGCTAATCTATCGTACATCAATAGTGCGATAAAGCTAAGAAATGCTAACGGAAAGGTATTACTGATAATGTGTTTCCAACCCGAATGAAATAAAGGTGAGAGCAGAATTCCTTTCAATCCTACGAAAGTTCTCGGAATAACGCCGTAACAACCGTTTAAATTGTATCCGTTTTGTTGGAACAAAAAGATAATCCACATTGGTATAAGCAGTAGCAGAGGAATTATAATAGTTTTCTTCGGAAAAGGATAACTCATAAAATTGGTTTTGAAAACATCATTCAATCTTTATTCCTTTCCAGAAAATCTGCCAATTTTGGTCAAATTAAGTTTAATAGCGTTTTATTAATTCTCTCGCAAGCAATTTCCAATCTGTCCATTTCACGCCTAATTGATGATTTTGAACAGCAATTTTATGTTGGTAATTCAAATGCTTAATCACTTCCTTATAAGCTTTTATCAAATTAAAATTCGGATCATAAATATGAGTTGCTTCAGAATTTGCACCATTAATTTCAAGTATGACAAAATTTCCGTTCTGAAAATCTTCTAAACTTTTTGCTTTCAAATCGATACGACCATAATAAAAACCATCAATTTTTTGTGCGATTTGATCTATAGTTTCTTCTAATTTAGACGTTTTTAGAGAAGATCCATCTAAAAAAGTTGTTCCTCGACTATGATTTCCTATTGGTTCAACCAATAATTTTTCATCTTTTTGAAGAACTGAATTTAGTTCGTTTTGTAAACGTTTAAACAAATAATCTTTTCGGTAAAAAGCTCTTAAATTTTGTTCGATTAATTCTTTCAAAGTTGATTTTCCATCACCCGTAAACGTCAAAAAATCTTTTGCTGTTATCGACAGTATTTTACCATTTTTTTCTTTTGGTAATCTAACATAGAAAACACCAAACTCAAAGTTTGATTGAATATATTCTTGTAAAATTAAATCTCGATTATTTTGCTCTAAATAATTTTTCCAATCAATTTCATTTCTGATTAATTCTACACCAATTCCACGTTCACCAAGATTTGGTTTTGCAATAAAGGGAAAATTAAACGGAATTTCTTGTGTTGTAAATTCATCAAAAAAAATGGTTTTTGGCTTATAATTTTTATCAATTTGATTGAGTAAATCAATTTTAGAATAATCAATAAATCCGCCCCATTTCATTGTAGGATTTGCCGAGCAAAAGTAAGCTGGAGCGCCTGTTTGAAAGATTTTATAAATGTACCAAGGTGTCAATGGCGCATAAAATAACCAGAATGGCCAAAATTCGTATCGTGTCCATTTTGTTATTTTTGGGTTCATAATTTTTCGGATGGATTTGGTAAAACAGAATATGTAATTAAATCTTTTTCATTGAACATAATCGTTAAATGATCTGTAAAATGAAAAATTTTATCATTAGAATAAATTTCTAAACTTGAAATCCATATACTTTCGGTTTCAATCGTTATGTTCCAAGTTGTAGGTAAATTAGTTTTAGTTTTTTTACCAAAAGGAATTAAATAATTTAATACTTTTTTTAAATTTTGACTTTCTAATTCTTCCCAAAATACATTGATTGATGTTATTTTTTTTCCAATTTTACTTTTCCAATTTATATTATCTGAAACTTTAATTAACTTAAAACTATCAGCTGGTTTTAATTCATTAATTTCATAAACTCCAATTCCATAACATTCAAATTCATTATCCCAAAGGACTTTGAAAAATTTATCATTATCTAATTCAAGAATAATATTCATGTCAACGGAATGAATTTCATTTGAAAATTCCCAATATTCTTGATCTTCGTAAAGAATGACTTCGTAATGGACATTTTTTATTTTTTGTCCAACAAAAATTGAATTAATCTTATTAAGATAATTTATTTGCTTTTCTGTCATTTTTCTTGATTTTGAAAAGCAATTGTAGAAGATGCAATTCCAAAATTTTGTGGAATCTTAATCGTTGGAAAATGAGTTTCGATCGCAATTTTAATCAATGCAAAATGATGAACGCTGTGATCAAAACAATACATTAATTCACGATAATTTGTGGTATTAATTGTGAAGTTTTCTCCGTAGTAATTCTGTTTTAGCTGAATTGTTTTTTCTAAATCTAAACGTTCTATTTCTGATTTTAGATGATTCAGCGTATTCAAACTTTCAACAACCGAATTTTCTAAAGCACGATTTCGTTCTCTGTCATCATAACAAATACAATTGTTTTTTTGAGCATGTAAAAAGCACGAATAAAACTCGATAATATGTCGAAAATGTTGACCAACAGAAGCATCAGAAATGATTTCTAATTCCTTTTGAAAAGACATATCGTCAAATTGCAAAAGAATCGATTTCATTTCATCAAAAGAATGCGCTATAGTTTTCTGAATACTCATAATTCTTTGCAAAGATAAATTTTTACATTTGAACTAAATTGAAAAATGAGATGTGTATAATCAGTTTTTACAGAAATGAGGATGAATTTGTGTTGACACACAACCGAGATGAGGAAATTAATCGTTCTTCTTCTAAAGAGATTGTGGAGCAAAAGCGTTTTGATAAAACCTATTTTTCGCCTGTAGATGAGCGTGCGAATGGGACTTGGATTTTTTATTCGGAGCAATATGTTGCGTGTATTTTGAATGGAGGAATAGAAAAACCAACGCATTTCAAAGAGAAATACAGAGAAAGTAGAGGAATTATCTTGTTAGATTTATTGAAATATAATTCTGTAAATGAGTTTATTAATTCGGAAAATTTGTCAGAAATCGCACCTTTTACAATTTTTGTTTTTGAAAGAACAACTAAAAATGCTTACCTTTTGTTTTGGAATGAAAATAAACTGAGCGTAAAAGATGTTTCGCAAGAAAAAATTGTGACATGGTGTTCGTCGACATTGTATAGTCCTGAAAGAAGAAATGAAATTGATGAAATTTTTAACCAAAATAATGAGTTAAATTCCGAAGAAATTTTAGAACTTCACGATGATTTGAAAATGAATAAAGGCGATTTGTACGATTTTTTAGCAACGACATCTATCTCTCAAATTATTATGAATTCTTTAAGAATTGATATGAAATATTGTCAGCTATTTTGAAATTAATAGACAATAATTCGTTATTTTAAGGAATCATCAAATCATTTCGGACATAGGCATAATTTATGCTATAGTCTATCAGAATAATTATATTTGTTAAAGACAGCTTAAATAGTAAAATGAACGATAATTTCTCACAACAAGTAAAAGACGTTATTTCTTACAGTAAGGAAGAAGCGTTGAGATTAGGCCACGACCAAATAGGAACGGAACACCTTCTGTTGGGGATTATTCGCGACGGTGAAGGGAAAGCCATTTCTGTCTTAGAAGCATTGAATGTCGATTTAGATGAAATGCGTCAAAAAATAGAAAACCTAAACCCAGCAAAAGAAACTCCTGGTAATAATATAAAAAATTTGAGTTTGACAAAACAAGCTGAAAGAGCGTTGAAAACAACGTTCTTAGAAGCGAAATTGTTTAAAAGTCCGACTGTAAATACAATTCACTTATTATTGTGTATCCTTCGTAATGAAAACGATCCGATTACAAAATTGATGAATAAGTTGGATATTGATTACAATACAGTAAAGGAAGAATTCAAATTTCAATTTCAAGATGAGGAAATTCAATCTCCTCGTGCAGAAAATCCATCTTTTGATGGAGGTGATTCTGATAACGATTTTGAGCGTGCGTCTACAAGTAAATCAACTTCAAAAAGTAAAACGCCAGTTTTAGATAATTTTGGACGAGATTTAACAGCGATTGCGCAAGAAGGAAAATTAGATCCTGTAGTTGGACGTGAAAAAGAAATAGAGCGTGTTTCTCAAATTCTTTCTCGTCGTAAAAAGAACAATCCATTGTTAATTGGAGAACCAGGTGTTGGTAAATCTGCAATTGCAGAAGGTTTAGCTTTAAGAATTGTACAACGTAAAGTTTCGCGCGTTTTGTTTAACAAACGTGTGGTAACATTAGATTTAGCGTCATTAGTTGCTGGAACTAAATATCGTGGACAATTTGAAGAACGTATGAAAGCTATTATGAATGAATTAGAGAAAAATGATGACATTATTCTTTTCATTGATGAGTTACATACAATTGTTGGAGCAGGAGGAGCTACAGGTTCTTTAGACGCTTCTAACATGTTCAAACCTGCTTTGGCGCGTGGTGAATTACAATGTATTGGAGCAACAACGTTGGACGAATATCGTCAATATATTGAAAAAGATGGTGCATTAGTTCGTCGTTTTCAAAATGTGATGGTTGAACCAACAACTCCAGAAGAAACATTACAGATTTTACATAATATCAAAGATAAGTATGAAGCGCATCATAATGTAAATTATACAGATGAAGCGTTGCAAGCTTGTGTAAATTTGACAACACGTTATATTACAGATCGTTTCTTGCCAGATAAAGCGATTGATGCTTTAGATGAAGCGGGTTCTCGCGTGCATATCAAGAATATAAAAGTTCCTCAAGAAATTTTAGATCTTGAAGCAAAATTAGAAGAAGTTCGCGAAGAGAAAACGAAAGTTGTAAAATCTCAAAAATACGAAGAAGCTGCTCGTTTACGTGATTCAGAGAAACAAATAGAAAGTGATTTGAAACGTGAGCAAGCAAAATGGGTACAAGAATCGAAAGAGAATCGTGAAACAGTTACAGAAGAAAATGTAGCGGAAGTTGTTTCGTTGATGTCTGGCGTTCCTGTACATCGTGTAGCTGAAAAAGAATTGAAAAAATTGGCTCAGATGAATGAGTTAATGAAAGGAAAAGTAATTGGTCAAGATGAAGCGGTAACGAAAGTTGTGAAAGCAATTCAACGTAATCGTGCAGGTTTGAAAGATCCAAATAAACCAATTGGTTCATTCATTTTCTTAGGAACTACGGGTGTTGGTAAAACACAATTAGCGAAAGTTTTGGCGAAAGAAATCTTTGATTCTAACGATGCATTAATTCGTATCGATATGTCAGAATACATGGAGAAATTTGCCGTTTCTCGCTTAGTTGGAGCACCTCCGGGCTACGTTGGTTACGAAGAAGGTGGACAATTGACTGAAGCAGTTCGTCGTAAACCATATGCGGTAATTTTGTTAGATGAGATTGAGAAAGCGCATCCAGATGTATTCAATATTTTATTACAAATTTTGGATGATGGTCATGTAACTGATAGTTTAGGTCGTAAAGTTGATTTCCGTAATACGATTATCATTTTAACGTCTAACATTGGTACAAGACAATTGAAAGAGTTTGGAGATGGTGTCGGATTTGGAACTTCATCTAAGAAAGATTCTGCCGATGAACGCGCAAAATCAACAATTGAAACAGCTTTAAAACGTGCTTTCGCGCCAGAATTTTTGAATCGTATTGATGATATTATCTTCTTTAATTCATTAACAAAAGAAGATATCATGAAAATTATCGATATTGAATTGGCAAGTTTAATAGAGCGTTTAACAGCTTTAAATTATCATATTGAATTAACAGAGGAAGCGAAGAATTTTATCGCAGACAAAGGATTTGATAAAGATTATGGAGCTCGTCCGTTGAAACGTGCTATTCAGAAATACATCGAAGATCCAATGGCAGAAGAAATCATCAACGCTGTAATTAGTGAAGGAGATGAATTAATCCTTGACTTAAATGAAGCAAAAGATGGCGTTAAAATTTCTGTAAAAGGAAAAACGAAAGAAGAAAAATCAGAATAATTTCTAAGTTTCTATAATAGAAAGGCTTGAACAAAAATGTTCAAGCCTTTTTTATTTCGGTAACTTTTGCCGTACATTTGCGCTCAGCAAGCCACTTTGTCGCTTCATGTATGTGAAGAGGAAAGTCCGGGCTCCAAAGAGTAAGCATAGCGGGTAACGCCCGTCCGTCGAGAGGCGAGGACAAGTGCAACAGAAAGTATGTACAGTTCGGCTGTAGTGAAACCAGGTAAACTCTATGCGGAGCAATGCCATGTATACCAGCAGTTAAGAGCTACTCGTTCGTTGCTGGGGGGTAGGCAGATTGATATTTTAGGTAACTAAAATACTAGATAAATGACAAAGCATCTTGATTTATTAAGGTGACAGAACCCGGCTTATCGGCTTGCTTTTTTCTATTTTTTGAAGTAAAGACTAAATAATTCTGATGTATTAGAACAATCGTTTTTCTTCAAAATATTTCTTCGATGCGTGTCAATAGTATGTTTACTTAAGCCAATTGCATCAGCAATATCCTGACTTGTGTAGCCTTTGATCAGAAATTCGATAATCTCCGTTTCTTTTTTTGTAAGTTGTAAAGATGAATTTGTTTTTGAATTAAGAAGATTGTTCAATCCATCTTTGATGTTGTAAATATGCATAATAGGCTTTCCTCCAACCTTTATTTGTGTGATGTCAGTCGCTAAACAAAAAACTCGATTTGGTAAAAAATTTTTACTTAATTCGTAAAAGAAATGTTGCAAATGAATTTGATGAATTTCACCTTTTTTATCTATCACACGAAAATCATAAGTAAATTTATAATTCATTCTTTCTTCAGGGACAATTTCCATACTAAAATTTGCAATTCGTTGCTGAATATCAATCACATGTTGCAAATCATCGGGATGTACCATTTGAACACATAGTTCAGCTGTATATTCGTCAGGAAGATAACCCAAAATATCTTCGCATTGAGGAGAAACATATTCGAATGTTGCAGAATTAGGATTGATGAAATACATAAAAGATTCACCAAGTGCAAGACTTCTTAAAGTTTGTAAATAATCATTAATTGATTGAAAACTCTCATTTTTTTCGTTTAAGGTTCTACGATCTGTATTTTCACTCCATAGTTTTTTTACAATACTTGCATATTCAGTAATAGATTTTTGATTTGCTTTTTTCATATGCTTACAAGTAAAAGTTAATAAAATACCATTAAATGAGTATTTTTTAAGTTAGTAATATAAACTAATTTTGCAAAATATATATAGGATTAAAGCAGTTTTGCTTTTTTCAACCAACCTATTTTATATTTAACCTATAAAAAAAGGAGCTAAATTTTTTAGCTCCTTTTTAATATTATAATGGAATTAAAGTAAAGATTTTACTTTCTCGATTACAGCAGTAGAATCGATTCCATATTTTTTCATTAAATCTGAAGGTGTTCCAGATTCACCAAATTTATCATTAACCGCAACAAAAGCTTGTTTTGTTGGTAATTTTTGTGCTAAAACTCTTGCAACAGATTCTCCTAAACCACCTAAAATATTGTGTTCTTCAGCTGTTACAATTTTTCCTGTTTTCTTTACAGAATTGATGATGATTTCTTCATCTAAAGGTTTGATAGTGTGTATGTTGATTACCTCACAAGAAATTCCTTCTTTTTCTAACTCAGCAGCAGCAACTAAAGATTCCCAAACTAAATGACCTGTCGCAACAATTGTTACATCAGAACCTTCGTTCATTAAGATACCTTTACCAATTTCAAATTTTTGGTCAGCTGGCGTGAAAACTGGAACAGCAGGACGTCCGAAACGTAAGTAAACAGGACCTTCGTATTCAGCTGCAGCAATTGTAGCCGCTTTAGTTTGATTGTAATCACAAGGATTGATAACCACCATTCCTGGTAACATTTTCATCAAACCAATATCTTCTAATGTTTGGTGAGTTGCACCATCTTCTCCTAATGTTAAACCAGCGTGCGATGCAGCGATTTTTACATTTTTGTTAGAGTAAGCGATAGATTGACGAATTTGATCGTACACACGAGCTGTAGAAAACTCAGCAAACGTTCCTGTGAAAGGAATTTTACCTCCAATTGTCAAACCTGCAGCAATTCCCATCATGTTTGCTTCTGCAATACCAATTTGGAAAAAACGCTCTGGATTTTCTTTGATAAATTGATCCATTTTCAATGAACCAATCAAGTCAGCACACAATGCAACAACGTTAGGATTTGTTCTTCCTAACTCTGTCAATCCGTCTCCGAATCCACTACGTGTATCTTTTTTTTCTGTGTATGTTAAGTCTATCATTGTTTTTGTTTTTTGTATTCGTTTTTGTATTTTTCTACTTCTGTTTTTTCATCAAATTGATAAATAAAATCATTTGGCGAAACATTAATTTCTTCTTCCTCTTCAGTGCTCTTTTTGATCCATTTTTCTAAGGTTTCAACATTTTCTAACACAATATTTTGTCCAACTCGATAAATCAAGCCTTTCAAATTTAGTTCAGAATTGATAAACGGAACGGTGTTGATGTTAGAATTTGTATCGATACAAATTTCTGTACCATTATCGTTGTCATTATCTTTTCTGAAAATGTTATATACTTCACATTGTTTATTCAGAATCGTTTCTTTTTGACCAGTTCTATTCGCAACATAACTATTTCCGATTGCGGAATTCGTTAAACTTGGATTATCAGTCGCTAAAAAAGAAGTTCCTAATAAATCTTTAGTGCCTTCGAAATCTATTTTAAAAACCTTCGGATTTTCTTCTTCGCTGTAAACAGAATACATATTATCGTTTATTTTTAATGAAGCGAAATTTCCCATCAGTGTTCGCGTAATCATTAAATGCGCTTTATAATCTTTGGTTGATAAAATATCCAGAAAATCTGAATAGAAATCACTTTTGATACGATATTGAATAACGTTTTCGAATTTATACGATTGCATTTGAGCAAAAGTTAAACTTGTAAAAAGCGTTAATATTAAACTGATTGGTTTTTTCATTATCGATGTATTTTGATCAATATTAATCCAAAGAATTCAAGAAAGTAGTTAACTTATCCTTGTCTTCTTTTTTCAGTTTATCATATTTATTATTGATTTCTAAAATACTTTTTCTCATCGCATCAATTGTTCCCGAAAGAGCAACACTTCCACTTTGATAAATGTATAAATCGCACACTTGTCCTGCGTAATTGTAAACCAAATTTCCTAAATCTTTATCTGTAAAAGTTGGAATTTTAGCTTTCAAGTTTTTGCAATGTTCTGGTGCAACTTTCATGAAATCTTGAACGTCTGGATTGTCGATTGCCAAATCGATTTTGCTAATATCTGTCGTTTTGTAAGTAGAAGTATACGGGTCATAATAATCTGCAAGATCATAAGGCATAGCAGCAACAGAATCTACTGCTACAGCCGCTTCATCATAATCTGTTGAAACTTCTGTTAATTTAAACTTTTTAGCATCATCGAAATACGTTTTGAAAAGGTTATTTAATTCTTTTACTTCGCTTTTGTTTGCTAATTTATTCTTTTTGAATTGTTTTACCAATTGATTTGTAGAACCTTGAGCAGCTGCCAAAGCTTTAGAACGCTCGATATCAGGATTTCCATCATAATCGCTATCATTATAAATCAAACTATAATTTAATGAAGCAACAGTCCCAAAAAGACTATTTACGTTATCACTTTCTGATGTTTGATAATTGTAATAATTAACAATAGGATCCTCGTAACGATTGTCTGGTGAATAAGCCGCTTCCGCTGCATAAGCTGTATCTACAGACGACATCATGTTCTCGTATTCTTGTTTCTTTTTTGCCAATTCGTTAGTAAAACTTTCGATTTCTTTTTTCTCATCAAAAGTTACTTTTACGTTAGAATTTGCAATATTTTGAATTGTTAATCCATTAAAATCTCCTGCGTCATATCTAATTAAAAGCCCTTTCAATTTTGTTTGAGGAAACATAATCGCAACGTTATTAATTGCATTTTTTTCATCAATACAAATTGTAGACTTTTTTACTTCTTCAAAAGCTTTCGATTCTATTTCATAATCATTACACTTATATCCATTAATAGTTTGTGTAGAGTTCATGCTTTTTATTGAAAGAACTTCAGGAAAAAATTCATCATCATAAGGTAACAAGTTCTTTTCGTCAATACCTTCATAATAATATGGTATTTTAATCTTTAAATCATTTTCTAAAGAGTTCGCAAAGACATTATAAAGTCTATTATTCAATGTTAAAAAAGATTCGTGATTGAAACTATTTGTTACATCAGTTTGATAGAGATAATTATTTCCTTCAAAGGTTCCTAAAATTGCTTCTTTAGAGAGATAATTAATAAAAAACATTTCCTCTTCTCCTGTTAAATAACCTTGAATTTGATCAGGCATGCTAACCTTATAAGAGATTTTTTTGTCAAAAGAATATGTTTTTTCCTGCCCAAAGGCTGTCAAAGAACAAAGCGTAAGTATAGAATAAAATAACGTTTTCATAGTATTGTGGTTGTATTGAAATTATTAATAATCTGTCAATTCAGTTTCTGGATTTTGCTCTAATGCAGATGCTAATTGCTCGTCGTTAGGCGCTTTTCCGTGCCAAGAGTGACTTCCCATCATGTAATCAACTCCATTACCCATTTCTGTGTGTAATAAAATTGAAACTGGTTTTCCGTTTCCTGTTAATGTTTTAGCTTCTTCTAAAATAGCAATTACTTTTTCTAAGTTATTTCCATCTTTTTCTTCTAAAACAATCCATCCAAAAGCTTCTAATTTAGCTTTCAAATCACCTAAAGGTAAAACGTGGTCTGTATCACCATCAATTTGACGACCATTGTAGTCAATCGTTGCAATTACATTATCCACTTTTTTACCAGCAGCATACATAAAAGCTTCCCAAACTTGACCTTCTTGTAATTCACCATCACCGTGTAATGTGTAAACTAATTTATCGTCGTTGTTTAATTTTTTTGCTTGCGCAGCACCTAAAGCAACAGATAAACCTTGTCCTAAAGAACCAGAAGCGATACGAATTCCAGGTAAACCTTCGTGTGTTGTTGGGTGACCTTGTAAACGAGAGTCTAATTTTCTGAATGTAGCTAATTCGCTAACTGGGAAAAATCCCGAACGAGCCAATGTGCTGTAGAAAACTGGTGAAATGTGACCGTTTGATAAGAAGAATAAATCTTCTCCTTTTCCGTCCATAGAGAAGTCAGTAGAGTAAGTCATGATTTTACCGTATAATGCAGCAAAATATTCTGCACAACCTAATGATCCACCTGGGTGTCCACTATTTACGGCATGTACCATTCTCAAAATATCTCTCCTTGTTTGTTGTACTTGTGTTTGAAGTTCTTGAAGTGTCATTGTTTGTTTATAAAAATTTGAACAAAAATAATCCTTTTTTGTAGGGCAAAAAAATCGTAGAACATAAATCACTACAATTGGGGAGGAGATTTTTTAGTTGTAATTTTTTATGGTTTAGTTTAATAATCAAAGTATTAATATTAAATTTGTTGTAAATCAAACTTTAATTCATGTCAACAAAAGATATTTTTATTATTGAAACTGAAACTTCTGAAGAAGCAAAGGCACTGAAAGCTTTTGTGAAAGCAATGAAGTTGAAAATGATTAAGACAAAAAAAGAAGAAGTTTATTTGAATTTGGAAGAAGCTGTTGAGGAATATAAATTGATTAAAGAAAAAAAACTGAAAGGTATTTCTGCGAAAGATTTATTGGATGAATTATAATGTAGTTGCTGTTCCAAGTTTTGTTAAATCTTTGAAAAGATTAATCAAAAAATATCCTTCTTTGAAAGATGATTTTCGTGATTTTATAAATAATTTGGAGTTAAATCCTGAACAAGGAACGTTGTTGAGTAATAATTGTTTCAAAATTAGAATTGCAATAAAATCTAAAGGAAAAGGAAAAAGTGGTGGAGCGAGAATTATTACGCATGTAGTTATTGAAGAAGAAAAGGTTTATCTACTTTCAATCTATGATAAAAGCGAGCAGATTTCTGTTACAGATAAAGAATTGAGAAAATTACTTGAAAATTTAAAATAAAAAAGACGAAGTTTAACTTCGTCTTTTTTATTTATTCTTCTTCCATATGCCATTCGCCACGGTGAGGTATCAAAGCGTCACGAACTTGTATCATTTCAGATTCTACTACCACCAAATAAGCAACTGCATATTCTGGCTCAACCTCTACAAATTCAGAAAATGTACTTTGTAACTTTTCTTTTTCTGCGTATTGTTTCAGGTGAATTGCATGATGTTTTGCAGTTGGTATAGCATCGGGACCATAAAAATCCCAGATTAATTTTAATTTCTTTTCCATACTTATATTTTATCAAAAGAAGTTTTAATTCCTTTTATTAAAGCTGAACTAAATCCTTGATGTTCCATTTCATTTAATCCAGCAATCGTACAACCTTTTGGTGTCGTCACTTTATCAATTTCTTGTTCTGGGTGCAAACCGTTTTCTATTAATAATTCAGCAGCTCCTTTTACAGTTTGTGTTACAATTTTTGTTGCAGTTTGTGTGTCAAATCCAATTTCAATACCACCCTGAATCATTGCTCTTATAAATCGTAAAACATAAGCAATTCCGCAAGCGCCAATTACAGTTGCTGCATTCATCAATTCCTCATTTATAACAACTGTTTCGCCAATTGGATTGAAAATCGTTTTGATTTCATCAAGAATGTTTTCATCTTTCGAATTTCCACAAATACAAGTAATCGATTCTTCTACAGAAGCAGCCGTATTAGGCATTGCTCTAAAAATTGACATTCCTTGCGGTAAAATGTTTTGATACGTTTGCAATGAAATTCCTGTTGCAACTGAAATTAATATTTTGTTGGTCGTAAAATCATCTTTTAATTGTGTCAAAACTTCTTCCACTTTGTACGGTTTTACACACAACAGAATATAATCAGCATCTTTTACAGCAAAATGATTATCATTTGTAATCGTTACACCAAGCTTTTTAAGATGTTCAATTTGATTCAAATTATTTCTTGTAGCGATAATTTGATTTGGATCGAATGCTTTATTCTTAATTAAACCCTCTGTTATAGAAATTCCTAAATTTCCTGCTCCAATAATGGCGATTTTTTTCATAGTTGTAGAGTGTTAATTGTTCTGATTATGAATGAATAATTGTTTCTTTTTGACGATTAGAACTTACTAACCACAAACCGATAAAGGTTAATAAACCATTCAAAATGATTAATTCAACACCAATTTTGTAATCAGTAAAATTAATCACTAATTCGTTGATGATATACGTAAAAATAGGTGCTAAAATAGCAACTGTAATAATTGAATATTTTCTGTAAATGTTACGTTTCGTTAAAATTCCGAAAGCAAACAATCCTAATAAAGGTCCGTATGTATAACCTGCAATTTCCATCACAAGATAAACAATAGATTTGTTGTTAATCGCTTTGAAAACCATAATCAAGATAAAGAAAACTACCGTGAAAATTAAGTGAACACGAATACGAATCTTTTTCTTTTCTTTTTCTGATTTTTCTTTGTCTTCGTTGATGTTTAATAAATCGACACAATATGAACTTGTAACTGCTGTTAAAGCTCCGTCAGCAGAAGGAAATAAAGCAGAAATTAATCCGATAATAAAAATTACAGAAATAATCATTGGGAAATGATGTCCTAAAAGCGAAAGCGCAGGAAACATATCATCACCCATAATATTTTGTCCGCCTTGTTCCATAAAGAAACCGTCAGCAGTATAAAAACCACCTTCACTCATTGCGTATAAATAAAGCAATCCACCCAAAAATAGGAATGCTAAATTAACAATCAATAATGTTCCAGCAAACGTCAACATATTCTTTTTCGAGTTTTGAAGATTATCAACCGAAATATTTTTTTGCATCATTTCTTGGTCAAGACCAGTCATTGCAATTGTGATAAACATTCCGCCCAAAATTGTTTTTAAGAAATAAGTTTTCGAATTTGGATCAAGATTAATGAAATGCGTATAATTTTTGGCTTGCATCATATCGTAAGCTTCACCAACAGATAAGTTAAGATGAGAAAGGATAAACCAAATACAAGCAATCAAACTAATGATCATAAATGATGTTTGTAAAGTGTCGGTTACAACAATTGTTTTTACTCCACCTTCAAACGTGTACAATAAAATCATTAATAATAACACAAATGTTGTAGCCCAAAATGGTACGCCTAAATTGTCTAATAAAAATATTTGTAACACATTTACAACTAAATATAAACGTGCTGTTGCGCCAATTCCACGTGAAATAATAAAGAAAACCGATCCCATTTTATGTGCTTCAACATTGAAACGCTTTCCTAAATAGGTGTAAATCGAGGTCAGATTCATTCGGTAATAGAGCGGAAGTAATACGCCAGCGACGATAAAATAACCAAGAAAAAATCCGATTACCATCATATAATACTCGAATCCTCCGTAAATATATTCGGAACCAGTTAATTTTCCGACCGTTCCCGGAACCGAAATAAACGTAACACCACTAAGACTTGTCCCAATCATTCCGAAAGCCACTAACCACCATTTACTTTTTTTGTTTCCGTTAAAAAAAGATTGATTGTCAGAATTTCGACTGGTGAAGTAAGAGATCACTAAAAGTCCTACAAAGTATACGATAACACAAAGTAGTAAAATTGTTGAGTTCATAATTTATTTAGTAAATAAGCCCAAATTTAATATTTTTGAGTGAATGATGATAGATTAATTTTCCGAAGATAAAATTGTAAATTTGTTGTCTATAATTTTTTGAACGAATGAATTACCCAAGCAAGGTTTTAGAGCGAGCTGTAGAAGAAATGTCAAATTTGCCAGGAATAGGAAAGAGAACAGCTTTGCGACTTGTTTTACATATGTTAAATAGTCCCAAATCTCAAACGACGGCTTTATCCGAAGCGCTTTCTCATTTGGTGGATGATGTTAAATATTGTCAACATTGTCATACGATTTCTGATGATGAGATTTGTGATATTTGCAATAATCCATTGCGAGAAGAAACTATAATTTGTGTGGTAGAAGATGTACGCGATGTGATGGCAATTGAAAACACAGGACAATTTAAAGGACAATATCACGTTTTAGGAGGAAAGATTTCTCCAATGGAAGGCATTGGACCTGGTCAATTGAATATTCAAACTTTGGTAGATCGTGTTCAAAATGAAAATGTAAAGGAAATAATCTTTGCTTTAAGTTCTACAATGGAAGGAGATACAACTGTTTTTTACTTGTATCGACAATTAAAGAATGCCGAAATTATTTTTTCGACCATTGCACGAGGTCTTGGTGTAGGAGATGAGTTAGAATATGCAGACGAAGCGACGTTGGTTCGTTCTATACAACATCGAATCCCATATTCAGAAAATAAATTTTAAAATGAAATTATCGATAATTATTGTTAGTTATAATGCGCCAAAACATTTAGAGCTTTGTCTTGATTCGTGTCAGGAAGCTTTAAAAAATGTAGATGGAGAAATAATTGTAATTGATAATGACTCATCGGAAATTGATTTTATATTCCTAAAAAAAACTTTTCCTACTGTAAATTTTTTACTTCAGAATGAAAATCTTGGTTTTGCAAAAGCGAATAATATTGGGGTTGAGAATGCTTTGGGAGAATATATTCTGATTCTTAATCCAGATACAATTATTCCAGAGAATTTATTCGAATCTTTGATTGAATTTCATCAGTCAAAAGAAAAAATAGGTTTTGTGGGAGTACGAATGATAGATACAAACGGAAATTTTCATCCAGAATCAAAACGTAATATTCCGACAGCTAAAAATTCATTTTCTAAGTTGTATAGTCGATTTAATCATTCAAAGAAAAATAATTATTACAAATTAGAAGTTGATGAATTTGAAATTGCTCCTTGCGAAATTTTAGTTGGTGCTTTTATGTTCACCACGAAGAAAATCTATCAGGAAATTGGAGGATTTGATCCACGTTATTTTATGTATGGAGAAGATATAGATTTGTCTTTTAGTGCAGAATTGGCTGGTTATAAAAATTATTATAAAGGAGATATAACGGTTTTACATTACAAGGGAGAAAGTACGAAAAAAGATAAAAAATATTATAAACATTTTTTTGAAGCCATGATGATTTTCTTAGCAAAATATTATCAAAAAAATTGGTTGCATTATCAACTTTTACGTTCGGGAATTTTGATTAAATATTTAATTCAATTATTTAAATTTTCTTTACATTCACCTAATAATACTTCTAAAATAGAAGTAAAAGCAGAAAATTTATTTTGGATTGATAAGAAATCAGATTTCAAATCTTTATCAAATAATGAAATTGCAATTGATGCAAGTTTTTTTACTTATCAAGAGATATTATCAATCATTTCTGAAAACAACTCTTCTTCACGTTCATTTTATATTCGCCCTAAAAATAAAAATTATTTAATAGGTGATGATAAACTGATTATAAATCTATAAAAACAAAAAAAGCTGAATCTTAATGACCAGCTTTTACAGTATCTTTTTTCTCAACTTTCGGAGTTTCTACAGTTTTTGTAGAATCTTTTACTTCCTCATGTTTTTCTTCAACAGCTTCTTCATGTTTTGCATGACCTTCGTGAGCAGCTTCAGACTTGTGGTGCATTTCTTCAGCAGTAGCTGGTTCGTGAACTACAGGAAGTACACCATGGTTTACACCTGCTTTAGAGTTACAAGATGTAGCAAATGCAGCAACAGCTACTAAAAGAATTAATTTTTTCATGACGTACAAAATTTATTGTATGAATATATTGTTATAATTGTTTTGACAAAATTAGTTAAAAACATTGAGTTCAACTAACTGATTTATTTCAATTGTGCAATTTTCTGAATTCCACCTTTTGTTTTATCTCCAACCTTTACATTGATTTCAGTATCAAGTGGTAAAAAGATATCTACACGAGATCCGAATTTGATAAAACCATATTCTTTACCAGCAACAGCTGTATCATTCTCTTTACTGTAGCAAACAATTCTTCTCGCAACAGCACCAGCAATTTGTCTAAAAAGAACTTTTGTATGATCTGTATTTTCTACAACAACAGTTGTTCTTTCGTTTAACTCTGATGATTTAGGATGAAATGCTACCAAAAATTTCCCTGGATGATATTTAGAATAAATAACCTTACCATTCACAGGATAACGTGTTACGTGTACATTAAGTGGCGTCATGAAAATAGATAATTGAATACATTTTTGATTCAAAAATTCACTTTCATATACTTCTTC
The DNA here is from genome assembly GCF_002484365.1 of Empedobacter sp. UBA7611. Taxonomy (NCBI): domain Bacteria; kingdom Pseudomonadati; phylum Bacteroidota; class Flavobacteriia; order Flavobacteriales; family Weeksellaceae; genus Empedobacter; species Empedobacter sp. UBA7611. The sequence goes on along the minus strand of NZ_DLJR01000021.1, from coordinate 43,207 downwards.
TAATACAACTACTTTTCCATCTACCGGCGCAATAACACAATTTTCAGATGAATCTGATTCACGAATTGGATTTCTAAAAAACCAAACGACAAATCCATAAAGAATCCATAATGGTAAAGCGAATAAAAGACCATAAACAGGAAAAAAGTAATGTAATACTCCTGTAGCGATTGCAAATAAAATTAAGCAACCTATCAAAATTGCAGTTCCTTCTCTGTGAAGTTTCATAAAGTATATACTAATAAATAATATAAATAAACAAATGGTGTGACAAATATAAAACTATCTAATCGATCTAAAAAACCACCATGACCCGGAATTAAATTGCTGCTGTCTTTTACATTGAAAAAACGTTTCAATTTAGATTCTGTTAAGTCACCTAAAGGTCCTAATGCAGCAACGATTAAACCTATAATCATCCAATTACCATGTAAGTTTTCTCCAAAATATTTCTGAATAAAAAATCCAGTTAATAAAGTGAAAATAATTCCACCAAAAAAGCCTTCCCACGTTTTAGCTCCAGAAATTTTTGGTGCTAATTTGTGTTTTCCGATTAAGTTTCCTGTTAAATAAGCAAATGTATCGCTGCACCAAAGTAATAAGAAAACAAAAAATACTTCGTAGTGCATTACTTTTTCACCTAAACTATAATCAAAACTTGGTAGAGTAAGTGCAATAGCGAAAGGAGCGATGACGTAGGTTAAACCTAAAGTAGCTTTACCAAAATCATTCAATAACTCATTTGTTGATTTGAAAATAACATAAATACTAAAAATAAATAAAACAGGTATAATGAAATATAAACTTCGTAAATAAAAATAGTAGTGATTTGTAGTTTCAAAGGCTTGTAAAAACTCTTTCCCATAATATCCAAATACAACTAAAGCAGCTAAAAGTGAACCTAATTGATAAAGTTTATTGGTAAGATTGGTGATTTTAAAGAATTCGTACAAACAAAAAAGTCCAAAAACCATCATTAAAACGATTAAACCTTTTGGATGTATTGTTGTTCCGAAAAATATTACAAGTGCATAAATAAGTCCCGAAAATGCTCTAATTGCTAAATTTTTCATAGCTATTCTTCAACCAATAACAAATAAATATTCTTCGCATTCTGTATATTAGGAAATTTGTGCATGTTTTTCCCTCGAATAGAAGTTATTTTAGATGGAAGGTTGTCTTTTTTTAATGTTCGTAATTTCTGTAATGCCACGCTCACATTTTCTACTAATTGCGATGGGCGTGCATAGATAATAAAATTTGATGGAAAATCATCTATATTTCTTCCACAAGTTTGATGTGCAGATAACATAATACTACCATCAAAAGCAATCAGAAATTCGCAACTAAGGAAACTAAGCGTATAACGAGAATCGCATGGATTTTCGACAAAAGGAATATTGACTGAATTAAGAACCTGTTGTAAATTCGGATCAGGACAAATTAATTCGGTCACATTTTCGTAATTGATAATTTCTTTTAAGTTCTGAAAAGCTTCTTGATTGTTATCGCAGAATAAAAAGTGACCACCACCAGCGTTGAAGTTTGTCGCAAAAACTTCATCCATAGAAATATTATCCTCAGAATAATTTGGATGAAATAAATCAATATGATTATCATCGTCTTTATTCTCAGATTTCTCTGTTGCTTTTTTAAGTAGGTTTTTAATTGCTTTCCACATGGGAACTTATGATTTTTGTACGGTTTAATACAATTTCAGTCTAAAGGTAATAATTTTTAACAATATAATAAGAAGTAAAAAAAAAATCGCCTTATTAAGGCGATTTTTTTGAAAAATTATATGTTTTTTGATTAAATATCGTTTCCAGATTCTGGTTGAACAACTTGCTCTGAACCAGCTTCTGTAGCTTCTTCTTGTTTTTCTTCGATTTGATCTAATTCGTTTACAAATTTTCTTGGACCGAAAATTTCTTCCAAATCTTCTCTAAAGATCACCTCTTTTTCAATTAATTTTTGAGCTAAAACATCTAATTGATCGCGATGTTCACGTAAAATATCTTTTGCTCTATCATATTGAGCTTCGATCATTGTTTTTACCTCTTTATCAATTACCTGAGCAGTTTGTTCTGAATAAGGCTTGCTGAAGCCATACTCATTTTGTCCAGATGAATCGTAATAAGAAACATTACCAACTTCTTTGTTCAATCCGTAAATACTAACCATTGCAGAAGCTTGTTTTGTAACTTTTTCCAAATCACTTAATGCACCAGTAGAAATATTATTGAAAACAACTTCCTCAGCAGCACGACCACCCATTGTCATACACATTTCGTCTAACAATTGTTCTGTCGTTGTAATTTGTCTTTCTTCTGGCAAATACCAAGCGGCACCTAACGAACGTCCACGAGGAACGATAGTTACTTTAACCAATGGAGCAGCGTGTTCTGTTAACCAACCAATTGTAGCGTGACCAGCTTCGTGATAAGCGATACGTTTTTTCTCAGAAGGTTTAATCACTTTACTTTTCTTCTCTAACCCACCAATAATACGGTCAACAGCGTCTAAAAAGTCTTGTTTTTCTACGACGTCTTTGTTTTTACGAGCAGCAACTAAAGCCGCTTCGTTACAAACATTGAATATATCTGCACCAGAGAAACCTGGAGTTTGTTTTGCTAAAAATTCGATTTCAACATCTTCACCTAATTTTAATGGACGTAAGTGAACCGCGAAGATTTCTTTACGTTCGTTTAATTCAGGTAAATCAACATGAATAATACGGTCAAAACGACCTGGACGCATCAATGCTTTATCCAATACATCAGCACGGTTTGTTGCAGCAATCACAATTACGTTAGATTCTGTTCCGAAACCATCCATCTCTGTTAATAATTGGTTTAATGTATTTTCGCGTTCATCATTAGAGCCTGTAAAGTTTGATTTTCCACGTGCGCGACCAATTGCATCAATCTCATCAATAAAGATAATTGAAGGAGATTTTTCTTTTGCATTTTTGAATAAGTCACGTACACGAGATGCACCAACCCCCACAAACATTTCTACGAAATCTGATCCTGATAATGAGAAGAAAGGAACTTTTGCTTCTCCAGCAACAGCTTTTGCTAATAAGGTTTTACCTGTACCTGGAGGTCCTACTAATAAGGCTCCTTTTGGGATACGTCCACCTAATTTTGTGAATTTTTCTGGATGTTTCAAGAATTCAACGATTTCTTCGATTTCTTCTTTTGCACCTTCTAAACCTGCAACATCTTTGAAAGTTGTTTTGATATGATCATCACCTTCAAATAATTTCGCTTTCGATTTTCCGACAGAGAAAATTCCTCCGCCACCTCCAGCAGATCCGCCTCCACCCATTCGTCTGAATAGTAAGAAGTAAATTAATCCGAAGAAAATCAATGAAATGAAAAGATTCATAAACAAACTTCCAAAACCATTTGAAATTTGTGTGTTAAGTACGGCAGTTTTATTCGGACTCTTTTCTACGTTAGCATAAAAATCTTTTTCAAAATTTCCTGCATCAGCAACATTGAAAATAAAGTTTGGAGCACCTGTAGCAAAAGGATTTAAAGTTTCGTTTGATTTTTTAAACTTTTTAAATTCTTCAGTATTCAGAGCTGCGTCCGTTAAATATACACTTACACGTCCTGATTCTTTTTCTAGATTGGCTTCTTTTACGTAACCTTTTTCTACATAAGAAAGGAAAGTCGTACGGTCTATGTTTTTAGTAGTTCCGCCGGCACCTCCAATATTATCAGAAAATAATAGAAAGGCAATCAGCAATAATCCAATAATGGCATATATCCATGTAGGATTAAACCCCGAAGGTTTAAAATTATTTTTTTTCAATTTTTTTTGGTTTCAGTTATGATTAATATTCCATTTCGATACGCGTCTCTACAGCATCACCCCAAAGACTTTCGATATCGTAATATTCTCTGTATTCTTTTTGGAAAATATGGACAATAACATTTGTGTAGTCCAACAAAACCCATTGATTGTTTTGTGTTCCTTCTACATGAAAAGGTCTTTCTGACATTTCTGTTTTTACAGTTCTTTCAATCGAACCTGCTAAAGCACTAACTTGTGTATTCGAGTTTCCGGTACAAATAACGAAGTATTGACAAAATGCATTTTCAATTTCGCGTAAATCTAGAATTGTAATTTCTTCTCCTTTAACATTTGTAATTCCGTCAACAATGCTATCTAGCAAGTCTTTTGTATATTGAGTATCTATCATCTTTTATTTTGTAATTCGCAAATTTAGTGAATCCTTATTAAAGTTTAAACTTTTTAAAATAACTTTAACCACTCTATAAAAATAGTAAAAAAAATGTATTTAATTAGTTTTGATTCTTTGCCTAATACGAATGAGTTCTTGGTGGATTTGTCCAAAAAAGATGCCAATAGTTGGACTGTCATACATGCTAAAAATCAAACAAAAGGAAAAGGTTACGCAGGAAATGAGTGGAAAGTTGTCGCTGGAGAAAATTTAACCTTTAGTTTTTTGTTGAAAACAGATTATAGTTTTCAAGAATTAATTTATTTTAACGAATGGATTTCGAATGTTATTTGTCTATTTTTAAAACAATTTCATCCAAAATCTAACGTAAAATGGCCAAATGATATTATTTTAAATGATAAAAAGGTTTGCGGAATTTTAATTGAGAATCATCGTTCTAATGGAATAATGAATTCTGTAATTGGAATTGGAATTAATGTCAATCAAGCTGATTTTAATCACTTACCAAAAGCAACATCTATTTATAAAGTAACTGACAAAGAATATGACATCGAGGAAATTTTGGCAGATTTAATGCATCATTTCGAAAATGAATATCCAATTTTAGAACAGAAAAATTTCGAACAAATTCATCAAACTTATTTAGATAATCTTTTTAGAAAAGATGAAATCTCACAATTTAAATTAGATGGAGTAGAAGTGGACGGAATTATTAGAGATGTAAATGAAGCGGGAAATTTACTGATCGAAATCAATCAAGCATTGCGAGAATTTAAGCACAAAGAAATCGAACTTCTTTTTTAATCCTACATAAATGGTTATTTTTGTTTTATGGAAGAATTTGTAGTTTTAGTTGATCAGGACGATCAAAAATTAGGATTGATGGAGAAGCAACAGGCTCATGTAGCTGGTTTGTTGCATCGTGCATTTTCTGTTTTTGTATTCAATTCCAAAGGAGAATTGATGATTCAGCAACGAGCTGCGAGCAAATACCATTCGCCAACGTTGTGGACGAATACATGTTGTAGTCATCCGCGCGATAACGAAACATACGAACAAGCGGCGCACAGACGTTTGGAAGAAGAAATGGGATTTGATTGCGAATTAGAATATAAATTTAATTTCATTTACAAAGCGCATTTAGAAAATGATTTGATTGAGCATGAATTAGACCATGTTTTTATCGGAACATTTGATAACGAACCAAAGCTAAATTCTGATGAAGTGATGGCTTATCGTTGGGTAGAATTGGATGATTTGAAAAAAGATATGGAAAAAAATCCTCAGAATTATACAGCTTGGTTCAAAATAATTTTTGAACATTACGTTTCGTATATCGAAGAATAAAAATTTATACAGATGAAAGTTACTGTCAACAGAAAAGCACATTTTAACGCTGCGCACCGATTGTTTAACAAGAATTGGAGCGATGAACAGAATTTTGAAGTTTTCGGAAAATGTTCTTACCCAAATTATCACGGACACAATTATGAAATTATTGTGGCGGTGAAAGGTGAAGTTGATCCAGAAACAGGTTTTGTGATGAATTTGGACGAATTACGAAAAATTGTCGCGGTTGAAGTTGAAGAGTATTTGGATCATAAAAATCTAAATGTTGATATTGAAGAATTTAAAACTATCAATCCAACTGCCGAAAATATTGTGATTTTGATTTGGAATAAAATTAGAGCAAAATTAGCGACTGATTTAGAATTGAAAGTAACCTTATACGAAACTCCACGTAATTTCGTAGAATACGCAGGCGAATGAAATTAGGTGATCACATTCCAACTTTTTCGTTGGAGGATAATAAAGGAAATTGGTTTAATTCGGACGAGTTTTTGTACAAAAAATATTTTGTTTTATTCTTTTATCCAATGAATTTTACGCCAATGTGTACAAAAGAAGTCTGTCAATTTCGTGATGTAAATACAGATTTTAATGCTTTAGATGCTGTGATTGTTGGAATAAATGGACAATCAACATCTTCTCACGAAAAGTTTTATACAAAACATCAACTAAACTTTCCGTTGCTTTCTGATAAAGGCGCAAAGTTGTCGAAGTTGTTGGGAATTAAAAAGAAATTTGGTTTAATCACCCCGAGAGAAACTTTTGTATTCAATAAACAAGGAAAATTAATCAAACACATTGTTTCAAATGTTGCCGAAACGCACATCGAGGAAGCGATGCAAGCAATAAAAAAAGACCAAGAAAATTAGTTTTCTTGGTCTTTTTGTTTGTACAACATTTTTCTTACAAAAACGCGATAAATAAAAAAGATAACCGTTCCAATTGCCGAATAAACCAACATTGTTTGCACATCGCTTTTATCGAACAAATATTTTAGTCCAAATAACACGAAAAAGAAAATGATACTATAAATGATATTTTGTTTCATGTGGTAAAAGTAGGAATTAATTTATTTGTTATAAAGATTCTATGAATCATTCTGAATTTGTTTCAGAGTTTCATTTTAAAACTTCACCTCACCAACCTTAATTAATTTCTTAGAAGTTGCCAATTGATTTGGATTTGTTCCTGGTTCGTCTTGCGGAACTTTTTTTCCTTTTTTACGATAGAAATCTATCCAAAAATCATCAATAATTCCAGTTTCTTTGTTTTTGAAATTCATGGGAATCAATTCAAAAATAGTATCATCACGAAAAGCTCTTTCCACAAAATCTGAACAATATAATTCGTCATCATTCAAAATGTATAACCAATTATAAGGTTTTCCGAGCATTGTTTTAGCTTTTTCAATTGCATGAGGAATTGTATATTGATATTCATTTTTGAGACGATAAATGACAATTTTATTATTCTTTTCGGTTTGAGAAATGTAAAAATGATGAATTTCCTCTCGTTGCGATCCGCCCATTGGAGCAGCATGTAGAACAAAAATAGAATCATCAGTTTTTTCGATTAAACCAACATGATCAAAATTGGTTTCGTCATTTATTTTTGTCACTCTATTTATCGCGCCCGAAAGTTCTTCTGTTTGCGCACCAACAAAAATCAAATCTCCATTTTGGATATTTTGTAATGAAATTGAATGTTTTTCTTTTAATATTTTTGCTTTTGTACAACTATTCATTGTCAATGTAAATAGAAGTAAAAAGATAGGAAATAAAACGAATATTTTTTTCATTCGGAATGAATTATTACTTTTAATCTACGAATTAACCAAAAAGATGGATTTTAAAAAAATTTTGACCATATCAATTGTCGTTTTATTGATTTTAGTTGGTGCTGCAATTATTATTGGAAGCAACAAAGATCGACGCGTTTTCTTTATTGAGAGCTTTAATAAACCAATTGAAAATGTTATTAATTCTCGTTTGGATACAGATTATTCGTACGAAATTGTAAAAGTAAAAGGTAAAACAAACGATACCATTTTGATTATTCCTTGCGAAGGTTGTCAACCATTGAAATTATCAGGAAAAATAAACGAAAAGTTTATGAACAAATTTGGTAAAGGAAAATCGGTTATGCGTTTCGAGCCGTATAAAGCGACGGAAGGGAATTTAAAAATTATTCATAAAATTAGATAATCTTCTATTAAAGAAATTTTCCTAACAATTAATTCCTTATTTTTGGGAGAATTATAAACTTATCAAAGCAAACAAACAATGAAAGTAACTGCATTAAACCAAAAGCACAAAGATTTAGGTGCGAAAATGGTTCCTTTTGCTGGATATGAAATGCCAGTGCAATACGCAGGTGTTAACCAAGAACACTTTGCTGTTCGAGAAAAAGTTGGTGTTTTTGACGTTTCTCACATGGGACAATTTTTTGTAAAAGGAGAAAAAGCAACAGACTTATTACAACACTTATTGACGAATGATGTAACGAAAGTTGCCATTGGTCAAGCTCAATATAATGCAATGCCAAACGAAAAAGGAGGAATTGTAGATGATTTAATCATTTATAAAATTTCTGATGATGAATGGATGGCAGTTGTAAATGCATCTAATATCGATAAAGATTGGGAATGGATGAACAAACACAATACGTTTGGTGCAGAGTTAACAAATAAATCTGATGAGATGTCTTTGTTAGCAATTCAAGGTCCAAAAGCAATTGAAGCAATGCAGTCGTTGACAGATGTTAATTTAGCTGAAATTCCGTTTTATCATTTCGCAATTGGTACGTTTGCAGGTATGGAAAATGTGATTATTTCTGCAACTGGTTACACTGGTTCAGGAGGTTTCGAGATTTATTTCGCGAATGAGCAAGCAAACGAAATGTGGGACAAAGTAATGGAAGCTGGAAAATCTTTCGATAT
>NZ_DLJR01000021.1:0-34640 GCF_002484365.1 Empedobacter sp. UBA7611 | reverse complement strand
AAAGCTCAAAAAGAAGCTGGAGTTGAGAAGAAATTAGTTGGTTTCAAAATGATCGAAAGAGGAATTCCTCGCCACGATTATAAAGTTGTAGATGACAACGAGAATACAATCGGTATTGTGACTTCAGGAACGCAGTCTCCAATGTTGAAACAAGGAATTGGTTTAGCATATGTTCATACAGATTTTGCTAAAGTTGGAACAACAATTAGAATTCAGATTCGTGATAAAAATGTATTAGCAGAAGTTGTAAAAACTCCTTTTGTTTAAAACAATATAAAGTCAAAATATAAAAAAGCTTTCGAGAATTTCGAAAGCTTTTTTTATGAATTCATATTAATTGATACTTTTATAGATGTCTTTTTTAGATAAAATCAATAAAATAGATTATTAACTACGAATATTATAAAATTGTTAATATTTCTTAAAAAAAACACAACTTAGATTTGTTTAAATATGATATATGTTATATTTTTGAGATAACAATATTACTGATCAGTAATACAATTAACACTAATTATGATTTTAAGACCTCTTATTTAAGAGGTCTTTTTTTATTGAAACTTTTGAGAATCAGAACTTGGTCCATAACTAGAAGGTAAATCTATTCCCAATAAACGATAAAATACCCCTAATTGAGCGCGATGATGTGTGATTTGATTTAGTGCATGACGAATTGCTTCATATTTTGTAAAATCTGCGAAGACTGTATCACCAGCAACAATTTTCCAATTATTATTCAATTCTTCATCCGTTGCGTTTTTCAAGGAATTTTCACCCGCTTCGTAATCTTCGTCTAATTTCTTTTGTAAATCTTGCACAGAAGTAAAACTTGTCGGTTTGTAATCTCCTGTAGCAAAATCTAATTTATCAGTTGTTAAAATCAAAGCTGGCCAAGCAAATATTTCGACAATATGATTCGTCAACATTGTAATGTCCATACTTTTTTCATGAGGTTTGTATGTCGTTTTATCCTCAGGGAATCTTGCAATAAATTCTTTGGTAATTTGATACTCGTTTTGCAATTCTTTTGCTAATAATTCTACTATTTTCATGTTGTTTTGATTTGTAGTTAAAAGGTACAAATTTTTGAAATAATTCATAAAAAAAACTGCTTTACTAAATTGTAAAGCAGTTTATATTTTTAGATATCGTCTGTGTATAAATCAATAATTGGACGAGGTTTTTTTCGCTTGATTTGAGTCAGCCAATAGACAAAAATTCCTATTCCATTTCCAAAAATAATAATCGTAATCCAGACCAAGCGATCATCACTTTTTATCAAATTTGGATTCTTTAAAGCATGCACAATAAAGTATACAAAAGAAATCACGCCAGTGAAAAAACTCATCAATACCAAGAAGATAAAAATGATAAGATTTCCTAATAACGCACTCAATAGCGATTTAGAACTTCCTGAATGTCCTAGCTGCACATCGAGCGTACTAAACATCGAATAAAAAATTCCAAAATAACTTAACAAGCCAAGTACAAATAAAGTGATAGGAACAATTGCCAAAGTGGCTTGTAGCTTTGGATTGTTCAAAAGAGACGTTAAATCTCTGTCAATTAGTAGATTTTTCATCATTCGAAAAATAATCTTTTATTTTTTTTGCTTTAGATTTTCCTATACAATCGGTTAATTCTAACAAAGATGCATTTTTTATTCGTTCGACCGATTTAAATTTTGTTAATAATTCTTTAATTGTTTGCGGACCGATACCTTCTATTTCTTCCAAAACCGAATTATAAGCGTTTTTACTTCGACGATTTCGGTGACGTGTAATTCCAAATCGGTGCGATTCATCTCGCACATGTTGAAGCACTTTCAAGGTTTCAGAATTTTTTTCCAAATATAACGGATAAGGATCATCTGGATAATAAATTTCTTCTAAACGTTTCGCAATTCCAATCACCGAAACTTTTCCGCGTAAACCCAAACGATCAATCGATTTTAGAGCAGAACTTAATTGCCCTTTTCCACCATCAATCAAAATTAATTGAGGCAAAGATTCTCCTTCAGCCAAAACTCTCGAATATCGTCTTTCAATCACCTCTTCCATCGTCGCAAAATCGTTCGGTCCTTCTACGGTTTTAACATTGAAAATGCGATAATCTTTCTTACTTGGTTTTCCATTTTTGAACACCACACAAGCCGAAACAGGATTCGTTCCTTGAATGTTAGAGTTATCAAAACCTTCAATATGTCGAGGTTCTGCAGGTAAACGCAAATCAACTTTCATCTGATTCATGATACGATTTGTATGACGATCAGGATCGACGATTTTGGTTTGTTTGAGCTGTTCTAAACGATAAATTCGTGTATTTTTTAACGATAAATCGACAATATGTTTTTTATCGCCAATTTTCGGAACGGTAATTTTTCTGAACGGAATTTCTAAACTCAATTCGAACGGAACATAAATTTCTTTCGAAGTTAAATTAAATCGATCCGAAAAATCAATAATTGCGCGTTCCAATAAATCTTCGTCCGTTTCGTCCAATTTCTTTTTCCATTCCTCTGTATGCGACTGTATGATTGCTCCGTGATAAATTTTCATGAAATTGACATACGCATATTCTTCATCTGACGTAATCGAAAAAACATCAACATTCGTAATCGTAGGCGAAACAATTGTAGAACGAGATTGATAATTCTGTAACGCCTCGATTTTTTCTTTAATCATTTGCGCTTTTTCAAACTTCAATTCAGCAGCATATTTTGTCATTTGGTTAACCAAATATTGCTTTGCTTCGTTAAATTCTCCTTTGATAATATTACGAATTGCCGAAATTTGCTCGTTATATTCTTCCTCGGTTTGATAAGCTTCACAAGGTCCAAGACAATTGCCAATATGGTATTCTAAGCAAACTTTGAATTTATGATTTTCGATATTTTTCTCACTCAAATCATACGAACACGTTCTTAGTTGATACAATTCTTTGATCAAACCTAACAAAACTTTCATTGCTTTTCCGTTAGAATATGGTCCAAAGTATTCCGAACCATCTTTGATCACATTTCGAGTCGAAAAAATACGTGGAAATCGTTCATTTTTGATGCAAATCCAAGGATAGGTTTTGTCATCTCTTAACAGGATATTGTATCGTGGTTGATGTTCTTTAATCAAATTATTTTCCAACAACAACGCATCATATTCAGAATTTACGTTGATGGTTTCGATGTTATCAATATTACTCACCAAAACACGCAAACGTTTCGAATCGTGTTGCTTATTGAAATACGAATTCACGCGACGCTTCAAGTTTTTCGCTTTACCAATGTATAACAAATCTCCTTTTTTGTTATAATATTGATAAACACCGGGCGTTTCGGGTAAACTCGCTAATTTTAATTTTACATTTTCATTCATCAAAATACCTCTACAACATTTATTTTTTGCTGTTCATCATCAATATAAATCAAGATTTTGGTCTGAATATTATAACCTAAATTTCTAAAAAAATTGGCATATCTATTTACTTGAAAATGATGATCTAAATCGGGTTGACCAGTTTTATAATCGATAATCGAACAATTATTTTCTGCATCAATTACCACACGATCGGCTCTGAAAATTTGTCCATTTTCATCAATAAAATCGCGTTCATTTAAAACGGTTAAACCTTCAGCAAAATATGGAACTAATTTAACATCTTGTAATAAATTTTGCAAGGTTTTTTGCAGATGTTCTACATTTTCGGCTGAAATTGTACCACGTTGTTTTTCACTTTCAATGATTTTTGGCAAATCATTTTGTGTGACAATTTGTGATAAAATGTTATGAACTGTATTTCCAAATTCGGTGAATTTCAACTTTTCTTGCGCTTTTTCCGAATTCGTATTAATCACTAAACGCGTATTCCAATCCGAAGAATAAATTTTTAACTCAGCCGAAGAATTTTCTATAATTTTTGGAGTTGAAATTCGTTCTGGAGAACCTTTCAAAATAACTTCATCCTCAGAAAAACCTTTACTGAAAACAAATTCGTGTAAATAATTTGCAATATTTTTAGATTTCGAAGACTCTTTTGGTTTTAGCGCAATCATATACAATTGCTCTTTTGCACGCGTTGTTGCAACATAAAGTGTATTAATTTCATCCAATTGAACCAAATTTTCTTCTTCGTCAATCTTCGATTTTATCGCTTCGTTTTTGATTGATTTCAATTCATTATTAATTCCAACATAAAATGTTTCGAACGGATTTTCTTCATCTTTTTGTAATGGAATCCAAATTTTAGAATTCTTACTTTGCCAATCCAAAAAAGGCAAAATCACAACTGGAAATTCCAAGCCTTTTGATTTGTGAATCGTCATAATCTGAATCGCATCAACACCTTTTGGCGTTTTGATACTCGCTTTATCTTTGATTGTTGACCAAAACTCAAGAAATGAATTCAGATCCGATTCATTTTTCGATGAATACTCTAAAATAACATCCAAAAAACTTAAAATATAAGCAGGCGAACGTTCTTGTAAATGTAAAGTTCGAATCGCTTTTTCTGTAAAATCGTATAACGAAAGGTTTTGATCTTGAATAAAATCTAAATCAATTCCAAGTGATTTGGTTAATTTTAAAAACTTTGGTAAATCACCTTTTAAGGCTTTTTCAACAGTAATCGTTAAATCATCCGTTTTGAATAATTCTAATTCATAAGCCACCATTAAAAAACGAATTTTTGATTGTTCGTCTTGTGGATTTGAGGTGATTTTGAACAAATATTCAATTAATTGAATTTCGAAAGAATTCTTTAACAACAAAGCTTCATTAGAAATCACAATCAAATTATTTTCGGTCAAATATTTCGCTAACAAAATCCCTTGCGCATTACTGCGAACCAAAATCGCAATATCATTTAATGAGAAACCATTTGCTCGGCAATTTTCAATTGTTTTTAGAACCAATTCTAAATTTTGTTCTTTAAATAAATCTTTCGAACGACCTTCTTGTTCAATAAAATTTATTTTGACAAAACCATCTTTTTGATGATTGGTCAATTGTTTATTTCCGATTTCGTACAAATATTGAAAACTCGGCAAATTGAGTTGTGGCGCGATAAACGAATACAATTCATTGTTAAATTGAATAATATTTTCGTGACTTCGCCAGTTTTTTTCTAATTCTTCAACTTTAATATTTTCTTCCTCTTTTCGATCAATTAAATCAATCATTTGTGCAGGATTTCCACCTCGCCAACGATAAATGGACTGTTTTGCATCACCAACCAACATAATTGTATCAGATTGCGCGCGTGCATTTTCGACCAACGGATTCAGATTATTCCATTGTAACGTCGATGTATCCTGAAATTCATCAATAAAATAATGATTGTAACGCGAACCAATTCGCTCATAAATAAAATTGGCAGGTTGTTGTTGCAGATTTTTACTGATGATAGTATTGAATTCGTTAATCAACAAAACATTTGAATCTTTTTTGATCGAATCCAATGATTTTTCAACTTCATTAATCAACGAAATTGAGGATATATTTTTCTGAATGGAGGTTAACAAAAGTAAGTGATCATTGATGTTCGCAGCTTTTTCGAACAAATCTTTCACTTGAGGAAAAATAGATTCTGCTATTGCCTCTTTCACTTTCGAAAGGTAACCGTCTTCCAAAATATCTTTTGTATTCGCATCGGTTGGTAAAATCAAACCAAAACCATCAAAGTTTTTTAATTTCTGGAAAAAAGCAGCAATTCCTCGACTTTTTCCTGGTAATTCATTTACCGAAATTCCATTGTTTGCAAGCAATTCGAAAAACTCATTTCCAATTGTAATCAAACCATCTTTCAAAGTTTTTATATCATCAAAAATAACTTTTCGATAACGAATAAATTCGTCTAACGAAATGTTTTTTAATTTTTCTAAATCTTGCAAATGACGATCATTAGAAATGTCCGAAGTGTCTGAAGAAAGTGTTTTTCGAATATCCCACGATTTATTTTCGTCCATATTATCCAACGCAATTTTGATCATTGTTTGCGTTAGTTTTTCGTCTTCTCCAATTTTTGAATACAACAAATCAACGGATTCATTAATGATTTCATTTGTATTCATTTCGACATCAAAATTCATTGATAAACCTAAATCTTGCGCAAAAGATTTCATCAATCGAAGATTAAATTTATCAATTGTGGAAATCGAAAATTTGGAATAATTATGAAGAATCGCAATCAGAATATTGTATGCTTTTGTCTTGATGATTTCAGGCTTCAAATTCAGTTCCGAAGCTAATTCGAGAATATATTGATCTTCTTTTGGATTAGGATTTTTGGCAATTTCTTCTAAAGTTTCGATGATACGTTCCTTCATTTCACCCGCCGCTTTATTCGTAAACGTAATAGCTAAAATGTGTTCGAAATGATAATCGCTTTCATTCGTCAATAACAACGAAAGAAATTCCTTTACCAAAGTGTAAGTTTTACCTGCTCCAGCGGAAGCATTGTAAATTTTGAAATCGCCTGCTTGTAACAAATTCTGAATTTTTAGGAAAGTTAAACAATCTTCTCAAAAATAGAAAATCAGAATGCCAAAACATGACGTATAAAAAAAGGAAACTCGTGCGAGTTTCCTTTTTTTGAGAATATGTTATAAATACTATGAAATTTTTATTATTTCTTAATTTCTTTTTTTAATTCTTTTTGCCTTTTTTCAATCTCTTTTAGCATTTGTTTAGTATTTTTTTCTTGTAATTCTAGTTCTTTCTTTTTCTCCTCAAGATGTTTACTCATTTCTTTTGGATCTTCAGAATAAAATGTTTTTACAGTAAAAGTACCTAATTTTTGTATTTCGGGATTTTTGGGATCAACTTTAAATTTCGTTACTTCTCTTGCAGAATGCGGTTCTACTGTAATTGCCCACGGATTTTTAGTTTCCGTTTTTACAGCTGCAATATCATAATCTCTTGCTTGCGCATTTTTTACTTGTTTTTCTATTTCTGTATTATCAATTCCTTTATTTTTTGAAAAACTTAAACTATAACTATTATCAATTTCTTTTGATTTTAATTGATTTTCTAAATAAACCTTATCAATTTCAGAACTAATAATTTTATGCTCAACACCATTTTTATCTGTATAAATAGAATAACCATTTTTCAACGTAATATTATTTTTTAATGTTGGCATTTTAGCTGTTTTTACTTTTTTATCAATATTCGGAATGTCTTTTTCTGAATTAAAAATTTTGATGATACTTGAATCTTTTTTGATAATTTCTATCAAACCTTCATTACTTTTTACAAAAACTTTTTCTATTTCTTTTGGATCAATTTTTCGCAAAACTTTTCCATCTGTTCCATATAAAATCGTCGGAACCAACTCTTTTTTCAAGACAATATCTTTTATTTTGATAGAATCATTCAGAATGATATCTCCAGCATCATTCAAGATAATTTTGTTTTGTGGATTACTTTTTAGAATCTTTTTTAACTCATCTTTCGTAATCACTTTTTCTATTGGAGTTGTTTTTTTAGCTTGATCTGTTTTGAGAAGCGAATCTCTTAAAGTAGTTGCTTGTCCAAGAAGAATTTCGGCCTGCGATTGAACAGGTTTTTCCAACGCTTGTTCCACTTTTTGAGCTTTTTTCTCAACTTCTTGCGCGAACGATTTTTGGCTAAAAAGTACAAAAGCACTCAATATAAAAGGTAATGATGCAAACGAAAGAATCTTTACTTTTCGTTTCGATGTATTTTTTGTCATCATAAGTAGGCGTTTTTTAGTTAGAATAAAATTGAAATTACTTGCCATCATAGATGGATTTTGCGTTGCAATACAATCCAAAATTTGATGTTGGTAAGTTTTTAAATCTGAGTTTCTTTTCAATACATATTCATCTGCCAAAAACTCGTGATTTAGTTTGATTGATTTTTTATAGAAATAAATAAACGGATTGAACCAAAAAAGAATTTGAAAAATTTCAATCAACAAAATGTCCAAACTATGTTTCTGAATACAATGCGCTTTTTCGTGATCAATTAAATTTTGATGTAAGCTTTTTAGTTGCTTTTTCGGAATAAAAATATATTTCCAAAAACTATACGGCTGATTCGAATCTAAATCAAGAATATATGTAATTTCTTGATCTTTGATTTTTTCCTCAGTTTTAATTTTGAACATCAATTCGTACAAATTGTAGATAAATCTTACAAGAAAAATTACACCAACCAAAATGTAAATAACATTCAAAATATCACCAAAATTGATTCCTCTTTCTTGTTGCAACAATTCAGGATTTTGCATCAGAAAAGCCAATAATTCGGGCGAAATATTTGTTTCTGTCGCTGTGATAGGCAAATCAATTTTGTACAAAGGCGCGATTAACGAAAATATCAACGAAAACAACAGATAAAATCGATTGATTTTATACATGCTTTCACGTTCCAAAAAAAGTTTATAAAAGGAATATAAAAATCCGGAACAAAGAATAAATTTTATAAAAAACGCAACCATAGATTATTTCTTTTTACGGTCTATTTCATTATCGATAATGTCACGTAATTTTTCTAATTCTTCGACCGACATATTGTTCGATTTTGCAAAAAATGAAGCAAATTGTGTTGCCGAATTATTAAAGAAGTTGGAAATCATTCCTTTTACTTCTTTTGAAAAATAATCATCTTTTTTCACCAAAGCATAGTATCGACGCGAATTTCCCATTTGTTCGTAATCGATATAACCTTTGTCGTGCATCCTTTTTAATAAGGTAGAAATTGTAGTATTCGCAGGTTTTGGATCGTCATAAGAATCGATAATATCTTTCGCAAAAACTTGTTTTCCACTCCAAATAACTTCCATCACTTCCTCTTCTCTTCTTGATAATTTAACTTTCATATCTACAACTGTATTTTGATTACTACAAATATAGAATTTAATTTGACATAGCAAATTTATTTTGCAATTATTTAACGATAAAGCACAAAAAAAAGGAGCAAAAGCTCCTTTCAATATTTTGATTTGAAATGAATTACATTTCAGCTAATTTGTATGCTACACCAATACTAAAGTAAGTATTTGTAATTTTGTAATTGTCATTAACTGTTTGCGGATAATAATCATTAATATTTGACAATCCTTTTGTAAAACGAGCATTAATCTCTAATTCATCTGTTATTTTATAAGCTGCACCAAAATTTAATCCAAAATCAAATGTTTTGAAATTGTCAGTAGCTTTTATTTTTGTATTTTCTTTACCTAATTCATATTTCTCTTTAGCAGAAACCAAGAAACCCAATTGCGGACCAAATTCAACATTTAATCCATCCATAATTTCATAACGTCCCATTAAAGGAATATTAATATTATGTGTAATTAATTTTGCTTTTGAGTTATCATTAGTTTTTAATCCTGCTCCTTGTTTAGAATATAATAACTCTGGTTGAAAACTAATTTGATCCGTTATTTTATAGTTTGCATAACCTCCCACATAAAAATCAGTTCTGAATTTAGTTTGATTTTCATATAATTGTCTTGAATCACCAGATAAAGTTGGGAAGTTAAGACCTCCTTTTACTCCTAAATCAATTTGCGCGTTTGCTGCACTTAATCCACCAAAAAGTGCTATTCCTAAGATTAGTTTTTTCATTTTTTTATTACTTAAGTCTGAGTTATATATTTAATTCAAAAGTAAAGTTTTATTCATACAAAAGATTGATTTACATCTTTAAAAAATCAATAATGCTTTTTTGACTCACAATTTCTGTGCCTTTTTTGTTAAAATTGATAAAATTTTAAGATTTACAAAATATCATCTAAATATTCTAAAATAATTTTAGTTGCATTTGGCGAATTTTGAACAAAATCTCCAGCTTTTTTTCCACTTTCTTTTCGAAAATTTTCATTATTCATCAAACGATTCATAATTGTATCAAATTCATGTTGATTCGCAATAGAAAATCCTCCGCCAATTTCAATCAAATCCACAGCTTCCTGAAATTTCTTGTATTTAGTACCAAAAACGACAGGATTTCCAAATGTCACCGCTTCTAACGTGTTATGAATTCCTGCACCAAAACCTCCGCCAATATAGGTAATATCTGCATAAGAATAGACTTTTGATAAAATACCAATTGTATTTAGAATAAATATTTTCGAATCGATTAAATCTTGTTGCGAAGTTTTTTCTAAATCAGAAAATTTAACTGCTTTTTGGTTGATTTTATTCTGAAAAGAATTGATTTCAGCATCATTCAAATTATGTGGTGCAAAAACAATTTTCCAATCATTATTTAATTTTTGGTTGATTAAATTCACAAATAATTCTTCATCTTTTGGCCAAGAACTTCCAACAACAATTAATTTCGAATTTTGTTTAAAATCATTCATAAAATCCAATTCATTATCTTGATGAATGATCTGTTTGACACGATCAAATCGCGTATCGCCTGCAATTGTATTTTGTGTGATATTGATTGAATCCAGTAAATCTTTTGATTTTTGATTTTGAACAAAGAAATGATTTATCAAACTTAATTTTTTCGCAAACCAATTATTTCCGTCTTTTTTGAAAAAATTTTGACTTTCTCTAAAAATAGATGAAACTACAATTGTAGGAATGTTTTGCTGATGTAATTCGATAATCAAATTAAACCAATATTCGTATTTCACCAAAATCAAAATTTCTGGATGAAGCACTTTTATTAACTTTTCTGCATTTGATTTTGTGTCCAAAGGCAAATAAAAAATAACGTCTGCGCCTTGATAATTCTTTCTAATTTCATAACCAGAAGGAGAGAAAAATGAAACAGCAATTTTATGTGTTGGATAGTTTTCTTTCAATGCTTCGATCACTGGTCTACCTTGTTCAAATTCGCCTAAAGATGAACAATGTACCCACAAAACTTTATCGGTTTCTGAAATTTTAGAAGCTATTTTTTCTTCCCAATTTTTTCTTCCATCTACCCAAAGTTTTGCTTTTTCGTTAAAATTCGAAGCCAATTTTAGCGCCATTCCGTACGCCTTAATTGATGTGTTATAAAATCCTTGCACAATGTTGCAAAGTTAAAAATTTAGAATGAGCTTTTTTTGTACATTTGTTGTAATAATAACGACTTTTTAAAGTTGTAGATTTTGAAAGATTCATTAAGTTATGAAAAAAATACAAATGGTTGACTTACAAAGTCAATATCAAAAAATAAAAGGAGACGTTGATGCAGCAATTTTGAATGTTTTGGATTCGGCTGCTTTTATTAATGGACCAGAAGTAAAACAATTCGAAACTGAATTGCAAAATTACTTAAATGTAAAACACGTAATTCCTTGTGGAAACGGAACTGATGCGTTGCAAATTGCTTTGATGGCTTTAGGTTTAGAACCAGGTGATGAGGTAATTACTGCTGATTTTACATTTGCTGCAACTGTTGAAGTTATTGATTTATTGAAATTAAATTCAATATTAGTTGACGTTGATTATGATACTTTTACAATTGATACAGAAAAATTAAAAGCGGCAATCACGCCAAAAACAAAAGCAATTATTCCAGTTCATTTATTTGGTCAATGTGCGAATATGGACGAGATTATGGCAATTGCAAAAGAACATAACTTATATGTTGTAGAAGATACTGCACAAGCTATTGGAGCGGATTACAAAGGTCGAAAAGCTGGAACAATTGGTCACATTGGTTGTACATCTTTCTTTCCTTCAAAAAACTTAGGTTGTTATGGTGATGGTGGAGCAATTTTTACAAATGATGATGATATTGCACATCGTTTACGTGGAATTGTAAATCACGGAATGTACAAACGTTACTACCACGATGAAGTTGGTGTTAACTCTCGTTTGGATTCTGTTCAAGCAGCAGTTTTACGTCGTAAATTACCTTTCTTAAATGATTATAACGCTGCTCGTAACAAAGCTGCGGCTTATTATACAGAAGCTTTTAAAGATATTGATGCATTATTAACGCCTGTAAAAGGAGAAGACACAACTCACGTATTCCATCAATATACGTTACGTGTAACAAATGGTAAACGTAATGAATTACAAGCTTTCTTGACTGAAAAAGAAATTCCTGCGATGATTTATTATCCTGTTCCATTACGTAAACAAAAGGCGTATGATAACGGACATTATAATGATGCAGATTTTCCAAATACAAACAAATTGGTAGAAGAAGTAATGTCTTTGCCAATGCATACAGAGTTAGATGAAGAGCAATTAGCTTATATCACTTCTGCTGTTCGCGAATTTTTTGGAAAATAATTTATCCTAAAAAATAATACGAAAAAGCTTCTGATTAGTTTCAGAAGCTTTTTTATTTTCCTAAATTTGATTTCACTATAAAAACTAAATATTAAAAATGAGTAAAATATTAGTAACTGGAGGTTTGGGTTACATTGGTTCGCACACAGTTGTAGCTTTACAAAATGCAGGTTATGAAGTTGTGATTATAGACGACTTATCGAACACAGAAATTAGCGTGTTGGATAAAATTACTTCTATTACTAGAACAAAACCAACTTATTTCGAGATTGATTTAAAAGATCAAGAAAAAGTAAACGAATTTTTCAAAACAAATAAAATAGATGGAATTATCAACTTCGCAGCGCATAAAGCAGTTGGAGAATCTGTTGAAAAACCGTTGATGTATTATCGAAATAATCTTTTAGGTTTAATTAATCTTTTGGATGCAATGAAAGATTTTGATGCTAATAATATTATTTTCAGTTCGTCTTGTACAGTTTACGGACAAGCGGATAAAATGCCTATTGATGAGCAAACTCCACTGAAAAAACCTGAATCTCCTTATGGAAAAACGAAACAAATGGGAGAGGAAATTTTAGAAGATTTCTCAGCAGCCTTTGATAAAAATGTGATTTGTTTACGTTATTTCAATCCAGTAGGTGCGCATCCAACTGCTAAAATTGGAGAATTACCAAAAGGAATTCCAAATAATCTAATTCCTTATGTTACACAAACTGCAGCTGGAATCAGAGAAGCATTATCGGTTTGGGGAGATGATTATCCAACGCGTGACGGAACGGCAATTCGTGATTATATTAATGTAAATGATTTGGCTGATGCACACGTAAAAGCGGTAACTCGTTTGATCGAAAATAAAAATAAAGCAAAGCTAGAATTCTTTAATCTTGGAACGGGAACAGGATCTACGGTTTTAGAAGTTGTTCACGCATTTGAAGATGCCAATGATTTGAAATTGAAATACGAAATCAAAGAGCGTCGCGCAGGAGATATTATCGAAGCTTATGCAAATAACTCTTTAGCAGAAAAAGAATTGGGTTGGAAACCTGAAACAAAATTATCAGAAAGTATGCGTACTGCCTGGGAATGGCAAAAAAGTTTAGAAAAATAAAAGATGATTCAATTACCAACAGCGGGTTTATTAGTTATTAAAAATAATAAACTGCTTTTGACATTTAGCAAAAATAAAAAAGCGTGGTATTTACCAGGTGGAAAAATTGATAAAGGTGAAAATTCTGAAACAGCTTTGGTAAGAGAAATAAAAGAAGAATTGAGTTTGGATTTGGTAAGAGAAGAGCTCAATTTTTATTGTCATATTACGGCCGAAGCGTATGGAGAGCAAAACCTTTTGATGGAACAAGATTGTTTTTTGTACGATTTGAACGAAGAAATAAAACCAACAAATGAAATTGAAGCTTACAACTATTTTACTTTTGAAGAATATTTACAAGAAGAAATTCAAGTAATTGGTGTAATTAAAGTTTTTGAAAAATTAACAAAAGATCATTTATTGAACTAAAATAATTTCAAAAATAGAAGGCAATCCGTAATCGAGATTGCCTTTTATTTTTTATTATTTAGTCTTTTTCAAGATGTATTTATCTTTCAAATTTCCTGTGATTTCTTTTCCTTGTTGATCCAAAACTTTCAATCTATTTTCTTCAACTTTCAACACTAACGGACTTACATTCGAATTCAAATGTAAAACATTTCCAGAAGCATCCCATTTATAAAATCCTTCGTCTTGATAAACTGTTTCTTTTCCTAAATATTCTTGTTCAATAAAAAAGTTACCATCTTTTTTCAATTCAACAATATATTTTATTCCTTCGCAATCGGCACAAGGTAAAGTTCCTTCATACTTTCCAGCCCAATCCAACGAATTCATAGAATTGTGTTCTTTTTTTACAGCTTCTGTAATTTCTTTAGAAGAATCTGTATTTTTTTGTTCTTGTTGAACACCTTTTGATTGGCAAGAGAATATAATGAAAGATGCGAAAATACTCGCGAAAATAGATTTTTTCATAAATTAATTTTATGATATTTTTAACAACAAATTTGATACCAAATTACGACTATATTTTTCTAACTTTCAACTAAAATTTTATAAAATGTTTCGCTCAAAAAAAATACAAACACCTCTTGGAGAAATGCTTGCAATAAAGTCGGAAAAAGGACTTTGTATGTTAGAGTTTTTTGATGGAAAATCGACCGAAAAACAACTCAAAGAAATAGAAAACTTAGGTGAAATTTTAGAAAAAGATGATGAAATTTTGAATCGTTTAGAAACTGAATTGAACAATTATTTTAAAGGAAATTTAAAAGAATTTACCATTCCACTTGATTTGATTGGAACAGATTTCCAGAAAAAAGTTTGGAACGAATTAATCAAAATTCCATTTGGAGAAACAAGATCATACAAAGAACAATCGATAGCTGTTGGAGATTTATTAGCGATACGAGCAGTTGCAAATGCGAACGGAAAAAACAAAATTGCAATCGTAGTACCTTGTCATCGCGTAATTGGCTCAGATGGTTCGTTAACTGGGTATGCAGGCGGAAAGAAACGCAAACAATTTTTGTTGGAATTAGAATCGAAACAATTAAACTTATTTTAATATGAAAGACAGCTTAATTACTGTCTTTCATATTGATTTAATAATCTTACTTTTTTAATAAAATGTATTTATCTGCTAATGGACCTTTGATATCTTCACCTTCTTGAGATAGGATAATTAGTTTATTTTCACCTACTCTATAAAAATGTCGATTTTTATCTTTTGTATCTAAATACAAAGCATTATTATCAGCAGTCCATTGGAAACGACCTTCATCTATTAATTTTTGGTTACCTTTCATATATTCAGAAACTACTTTTATAGTTTCATCTTTATTTAAAGTTACAGTTGTTTTAATTCCAGGACAATCAGCACATGGTAAAATTCCTTCATAAGTTCCTACCCAATCAATAGAAGTTTTCGCGTTATGCGTATCAATAATATGTGTGTCTGACGAGTTTATTGGTTCTTTTTGAATAGTTGAATCTTTATGTTCAGTTGTTGCTTCTTCAGTTTTTATAAGATCTTTATCTGTCTTTGTTTCGCAACTATAAATTATTGAGCTAAAAATAAGTGTAAGGATAATTGAGTTTTTCATTTGTTATTGATTTTAACTGATTAAAATCCAAATAATATTCCAAAAAATGTTAAAAACTATATTTTTATTTCATTTATTTAGGATGTAATAGCTTTCGAAAAAACTTTGTAAATTAGCCAATCAGAAAAGTAATGTATGAGTGTTGAGCTATTACCAGATGGAAGAGTAAAAAAACCTGAATGGTTGCGTGTAAAATTGCCTACAGGGAAAAAACATCGCGAATTAAGAGGTTTAGTAGATAAGTATAAATTGAACACCATTTGCCAAAGTGGAAGTTGTCCTAATATGGGCGAATGTTGGGGTGAAGGAACTGCAACATTTATGATTTTGGGAAATGTGTGTACGCGTTCATGCGGTTTTTGTGGTGTGAAAACTGGTCGTCCAGAGCAAGTGGATTGGGCAGAACCAGAAAAAGTAGCGCGTTCTATCAAATTAATGCAAATAAAACATGCGGTTTTAACTTCTGTTGACCGTGATGATTTAAAAGATATGGGTTCTATTATTTGGGCAGAAACAATACACGCTGTTCGTAGAATTAGCCCAGGAACAACGATGGAAACTTTGATTCCAGATTTTCAAGGAATCGAAAAACACATCGATCGTATTGTAGAAGCTGCTCCAGAAGTACTTTCTCATAATATGGAAACGGTTCGTCGTTTAACGCGCGAAGTTCGTATTCAGGCGAAATATGATCGTTCGTTAGAAGTTTTACGTTATGCAAAAGAAGCAGGTCAACATCGTACAAAGACTGGAATTATGCTTGGTTTAGGTGAGTTTGAAGACGAAGTTTTTGAAACAATTCAGGAAGTTGCTGATGCAAATGTAGATGTCATTACAATTGGTCAATATTTACAACCAACGAAAAAACATTTGCCTTTGAAAGAATTTATCACGCCAGAACAATTCAAAAAATACGAAGATTTCGCTCGTGGATTAGGATTCCGTCATGTAGAATCTGGACCATTGGTTCGTTCTTCTTACCACGCTGAGAAACATATTTTATAAAAATAATTTAAATTTAATATTTAGAAGAGTTGCAATGATTTGTAACTTTTTTTTTTTATTTTTAAAATATAAATTACAATTATGAAAAACTTCTTAACACTAATTATCATTTTTTCAAGTTTTGCGCAAGCGCAAGTTTATGAAGTGAAAGTAAGATTTAAACATCATACAAAGTATACTTCAGAATATATTGAAAAAGTTTTTTCAGATATTAAAAATGAAGAACAAAGAAAATGGAATATTGAACAGAATGAAAATCCAAAACCAATAGATTTTTTAATTTATTCTTCTAAAAATGAGCAAAATTCTGTTGAACAAGAAAAAATTAATAACGATCAAAATTATCAGGGAGAAATTAAAAAATCAGTTGTAGGACTGCCTTTAGGAGTGACATATTCAGATTTTAGATTGAATGAAAATTATAAAGAAGAAGATGTTTACGGTAAAAAATATATTGTCAAAAATCCAATAGAAGAGTTAGTTTGGGAATATTCAAACGAAACAAAAGAAATATTGGGTTATAAAGTTTATAAAGCAACTTCTGATTTTAAAAAATATAAAGTAGAAGCATGGTATACCAAAGAAATTGATTTTGATTTTATGCCGATAAATGTAAAACCAATTGAAGGATTTGTTTTAGAGATGAATTTATTTGTTGAAAGTGAAAAAGTTGGACGAATGGATAATATTATTCGTGTAGAAGCTATTCAACCAAATGTAAAAAAATATAAATTCAAAAATCCTCTTAAAGCTGATAAAGCTTCAAAATTACCTATTGTATCTCAACAAGAAATAGCAAAAATTTATGATGAAGCTAATAAAAAAATGAATGAATTGAGAAACAATAGCGAAGGAGTTGATAAAAAATAATTAACATGAAAAAACTATTAATACTAATCATTCTCATTTCAAGTTTTGTACAAGCACAATTTTATGAAATAGATTTTGAAGTAAAACCTCAAATTCATTTTACGGATAAAGCTTTAGAAAATTTGAAACAATATTATCCAGATCAAAAACAAAGAGACGAAGTTTTAGAAATGTCTAAAAATATTCCTTCGATTAATTATCAATTTTCCTATAATAAAACTCAAAGTCAATCAGTGAATATTCAAAAAATAGATAATTCTCAACAAGCACAAGGAGGTTCAATGGGAATTAGTCCAGATATAGGAGAAAAACCAATTTTTGATTACAAAGAGAAAGTTTTTTACAATGAAACAGATTTGTTTGTAAAGAAAATGATCATTTATGATTCGCTTAATTATGTAAATTTTACTGATACTGGAAAAAGTAAAACTATTCTTGGAATCGAAACCAAAGAAGCAATCGGGAAATACAAAGATGTTGATGTTATTGCTTGGTATGCGCCTTCAATTCCTTATTCGTATTCGCCAGATAAATATTATGGTACAAAAGGTTTGATTTTAGAATTGCATTATAAATACACGAAAGATGATGTAGAAGTGATGATTTCATGGAATGCGACAAAGAAAAAAGAATTAAAAAAAGCACCAATTTTTACAATAAATAATAAGTTACAAAAGGTATCCTATTCAGAATTTATGAGAATGATTGAAGAGGATAATCAAAAACAGCGCGAATTACATAATCAAGGTGTAGATAGAAAATAAAATCATATAAATAATGAAATCAAACTTGCTTAACTTTAAGCAAGTTTTTTTGTGTATGAAAATTAAAGCGACATTACTCACAATAGGTGATGAAATTCTTATCGGACAAATTGTGGATACAAATTCGGCATTTATCGCCAAACAATTGAATACGATTGGGATTGAAGTGGAAGAAATTATTTCTGTTCAAGACGAAATGAGTCATATTATTGAAGCTTTCGAACGAGGAATTTCTAAATCAGATATTGTAATTGTAACAGGAGGTTTAGGACCGACAAAAGATGATAAAACCAAAGCAGCTTTGTGTCAATTTTTAGATTGTGAATTAATTCAAGAACCAAAAATTTTAGAGAATATTGTTCAATTATTTCAAGCAAGAGGTTACACAAAAGAGTTGAATAATCTTAATCAAGATCAAGCGTTAATTCCAAAAAAGTCTATATTTATTCAGAACAAATATGGAACAGCGCCATGTCTTTGGACAGAAATTGAGAATAAAATTATCATCAATTTACCAGGTGTTCCTTTTGAAATGAAAGGATTAATTCGTGACGAAATTATTCCAAAATTACAAGACCAATTTCAATCAGAAACTATTGTTCATCATGATATTTTGGTGAGTGGAATTCCAGAAAGTGATTTAGCAATTTTGTTAGAAGAATGGGAAAATAATTTGCCCGAATTTATTCATTTGGCGTATTTACCGAATCGAACTTCTATTGATTTACGATTTTCAGCGTTTGGAACAGATAAAGAATTTTTACAAAATGAAATTCAGCATCAAATCAATCAATTCAAATTAATTGCAGGAGAATTTCTAGTTTCTGAAAATTCAGGAAATGCGCAGCAAATTTTGGGTGATATTTTAAAAGAAAAAGGATTGACAATTTCGACTGCCGAAAGTTGTACTGGAGGAAATATAGCAAGTTTGATCACTTCTGTTTCGGGAAGTTCTGCTTATTATTTTGGAACAATAGTTTCATACGACACTTCGGTAAAAGTAAATTTGCTAAATGTGAATCAATCTGATATTGATGAATTTACAGTAGTTTCGGAACAAGTTGCTGAACAAATGGCAAAAGGTGTTCGAAATCAATTAAAAACGGATATTAGTATTTCTACAACTGGTGTCGCTGGTCCAAATAAAGGTGAAGATGGAAAAGAGGTTGGAACAGTTTGGATTTCGATTACAAATGGTCATTCAACATGGAATAAAAAATATTTTTATCCCTATTTAGATCGAGAAGATTTCATCAAAATTGTTTCGAATAATGCACTTAATTTGGCAATTCAGTTTGTGAGAGAGGAGTCTTAAAATAATAATTCTTCGACAAGTTCAGAGTGACATAAAAAGATTATAAATAATACTGCGGTCATTCTGAGCATGTCGAAGAATAAAGCTTTGTTTATGAGAAAAATATATTATGTCTACATTATAAAATGTTCTGACAATTCGTATTATGTAGGGGTGACAAATAATCTCCAAAAAAGAATTAATGAGCATAACGATGGAATAGATTCTATGAGTTATACTTTTTCGAGAAGACCAGTTGAACTAGTTTTTAATCAAGAATTTTTAGACGTAAACTATGCAATAATTTTTGAGAAGAAATTGAAAGGTTGGAGTAGAGCTAAAAAAGAAGCTTTAATTAATAATAGATTTGAAGATTTACCTTTATTATCAAAAAATAGAAAAGACTCTTCGACAGGCTCAGAGTGACAATGTTCTTTTTATTTTGAACTTTTTTTAATTCATATAATTTCAAAGATTTAAAATATTTTCTAAAACATATTTAGTCTATTAAATTAATAGAGTTTATATTTGTCGCAAATTTTGTGTCAAATGTTAAAAAAGATTGCGAGCAATACATTATTTCGATTGCTTTTGGGTGTGATTGCCGGTTTGGTTTTAGGAAATTATCTGAACGAAAATACAATTCAAGTTGTTTTATCCTTAAAATATTTTACAGGACAATTAATCTTCTTTTTGGTTCCGTTAATTGTGATTGGTTTTATTGTTTCTTCAATTACGAAATTAAGCGAAGGTTCAGCTAAAATCGTAGGTTTTTCATTGTTAATTGCCTATTTGTCTTCGATAGGAGCAGGGTTATTTTCGATGATTGCAGGTTATCAAATCATTCCAAATTTATCTATTCCAACTTCAGTGGATTCGTTGCGAGAAGTTCCAAAAATTTTATTTCAATTAGATATTCCGCCAATTTTTTCGGTGATGACAGCGTTGGTTATTTCGTTGATGCTAGGAATGGGAATTTTGATTACAAAAGCGAAGGAATTAGAAAATATTTTTGATCAATTTAAAGACATTGTAATTCTTTTGGTAAATAAAGTTTTGATTCCAATTTTACCTTTTTTCATTGCTGCAAATTTTGCAATTTTGAGTTATGAAGGTTCTATTGAAAAACAATTACCAGTTTTCTTGAAAGTAATTTTAATCGTTATTATTGGTCATTTTATTTGGATGACATTAATGTATACAATCGCAGGGTTTTATCATAAAACAAATCCATTCAAACTACTAAAACATTATCCTCCTGTCTATTTAACGGCTGTTGGAACAATGTCTTCTGCTGCATCTTTGGGTATTGCTGTGAAAGCAGTTGACGATAGTAAAGTAATCAAACCAACGATTGCTAATTTTACGATTCCATTTTTCTCGAATACACATTTATGTGGTTCGGTTTTGACAGAAGTTTTCTTTGTGATGACGGTTTCGCAAGTATTGTATGGTCATATTCCTGATTTAGGAACAATGGTAACTTTTGTTTTGCTTTTAGGCGTTTTTGCAGTTGGTGCACCAGGAGTTCCAGGTGGAACAGTTGTCGCTTCGTTAGGATTAATTTCAAATGTTTTAGGGTTTGATGAAGCTGGAGTAGCTTTGATCTTGACTATTTTCGCATTGCAGGATAGTTTTGGAACGGCGTGTAATATTACAACTGATGGCGCATTGAGCATGATTGTAGATAAATATGCTGAAGAGAAATAATTTTAACTCAACTATGAAAATATAAAAAAATCACTTCGTCTCGAAGTGATTTTTTTTGCTTTATTTTCTTCTTCCTCGATGAGGATTCTTTGGTTTCGTATCTTTTTTGGGTTTAAAACCTGTATTATTTTTCTTGAAATTATTATTGTTACTATTTGCGTCAGGTAATTTATAAAACTCTTTTGGTGTTTTAATCACCGTCACATAATTACCAATCAATTTCTCAATATTTGCCAAATCACCTCTTTCGTCAGCAGCACATAAAGAAATTGCTTTTCCTTCGCGTCCCGCACGACCAGTACGTCCGATTCGGTGTACATATGTTTCAGGAACATTCGGTAATTCGTAATTGATCACATAAGGTAATTGATCAATATCGATTCCACGAGCAGCAATATCAGTGGCAATTAATACTTTTAATTTTTCTTCTTTGAAATCATTTAAAGCACGTTGTCTTGCATTTTGAGATTTATCACCATGAATTGCCGCAGCAGGGATTCCTGCTTTTTCCAAGTGTCTTACCAAACGATTTGCGCCGTGTTTTGTACGTGTAAAAATCAAGGTACGATCTTCTGGATGCTCGTTTAAAATGCTAACCAAAAGTTTTACTTTCATGTCTTTGTCTACATGATAAACAAATTGCTCAACTGTTTCGGCAGTCGAAGAAACAGGTGCCACGCTGACTTCTTTTGGACGACGAAGAACTGAATGAGAAAATTTTCGAATGTTTTTTGGCATCGTTGCCGAGAAGAAAAGTGATTGTCTTTCTTTTGGAATGATTTCTAAAATCTTTTTGATTTCATGAACAAATCCCATATCCAACATACGATCGGCTTCATCTAAAACAAAAATCTCTATTTGATTAATTTTTAAATGTCCTTGTCCAATCAAATCCAACAAACGACCAGGCGTTGCAATTAAAATATCAACACCATTTTTGATGGCTCCAATTTGTGGATTTTGATTAACACCTCCAAAAATCGCTAAATGTTTTAATGGTAAATTTTTACCATATAATTTAAAACTTTCGTTGATTTGAATGGCTAATTCACGTGTTGGCGTTAAAATTAATGTTCTAATTTTTCTTCCTTTACTCGGAGAATTTGTTAAGTTTTGTAGAATAGGAATTGCGAAAGATGCTGTTTTTCCTGTTCCTGTTTGTGCACAACCAATAATATCATTTCCTTCTAAAACTAAAGGAATAGATTGCTCTTGAATTTCGGTTGGTTCTGTATATCCAGCCTCTTCAATTGCTTTTAAAATTGGCTCAATTATATTTAATTCTGAAAAATTCATTGATTAAAATCGTGTAAGTTTTTATATAGAAATAGATAAGCACTTCCGTAGAAGTGCTTTATAATTAAAAATAAATCTATTCCATTTCTTTTGCGTTGCGATCAATTTTTTCCTCAGGTTCTGTTGCATGAACAGAGTTTGCCGAATAATTTCTCCAACGTTCTAAAATATCTATCATATCAGCAGGCATCGGGGATTCGAAATACATACGTTCTCCTGTTGTAGGATGATCAAATCCTAATGTGCGTGCGTGTAAAGCTTGGCGAGGACAAGCAGCGAAACAATTGTCAACAAACTGTTTGTATTTGTTGAATGTTGTTCCTTTCAAAATGCGATCTCCACCATAACGAGCATCATTGAATAATGGATGACCCAAATGTTTGAAATGCGCACGAATTTGATGTGTACGACCAGTTTCTAATTTACATTCGACCAATGTAACATAAGAAAAATTCTCCATTACTTTATAATGTGTCACAGCATGTTTACCTTGATCTCCATCAGGAAAAACTGCCATTTGCATACGATCTTTTAAGTGTCGACCAATATGTCCTGTAATTGTTCCTTCTTGTTCTGCCAAAACTCCCCAAACCAAAGCATTGTATAAACGGTCTGTTGTGTGAGCTGCAAATTGTTCCGCTAAACTTGTCATCGCAACTTCTGTCTTCGCAATAACCAAAAGTCCGCTTGTGTCTTTATCGATACGGTGTACCAAACCAGGACGTTCCATCTGATCTGACATTGATGGTAAATTATCAAAATGAAACTTTAAGGCATTTACCAAAGTTCCTGTATAATTTCCATGTCCAGGGTGTACAACCATTCCAGGTTCTTTATCAATTACGACAACTTGATCATCTTCGTAAATAATTTTGATTGGAATATCTTCTGCTATAACTTCATTCTCGCGTGGAGGAGTTTCTAACATAATCTGAATAAAATCTCCAGGCTTTACTTTGTAATTCGATTTTACAGATTCATTGTTCACTAAAATGTTTCCGTTATCGGCTGCTTGTTGAATTTTATTTCTTGTTGCGTTCTCAATTCTAATCATTAAGAACTTATCTATACGCAATAACGATTGACCTTTGTCAACCGTTATTGAAAAATGCTCGTATAATTTATTGTCGTTTTCCTCTTGTAAGAAATCTTCTAAATCTTCTGTCATTTATTCTCTTTCTATTCTATAATAATCTCTTCTGGAGCTTTAGGCGCTTCTGTAGGCTTTTGTTGCTCTGTAGGCTGATTATTTTGTTGTTGCTGTTGTTGCATATCTTTGATCTGCTGTTCAGCTTTTTGTGTTATAATATCTCTATATTGAGAACCGCTAATTGTATCTTCGCCAAAGTTTTTGTACTGAACATCCAATTCTTTTAACTGCGTTCTAATTTTATCGCGAGGTTCTGTTGATAACCAAATATCAATTGGTTGACCTTGATCGTAAGTATCCGTAGCAAATGGGAATTGATAAACAACTCTTGCGTTGATTGTATCATGAGAAGCTCCAATAAATTTGATTTGACCAATCTCGAAGAAATTATCTTTGATTGATTTTTTAGCTTCTGTCAATGTTAAATTAACCAAATTAGGCATTCTAACACCAGATAACATTCCGCGTCCTAATACCAAATCAACTGTCGCAAAACGAGGTAATTGTTCTCCTGCTTTTACAATTTTTCCGTTGTATAATATTTTAAGAACTGCATCTTTTGCTAAATCTGGTTCGTAAATGATTTTTCCGATTTTAAGACCAGAAATTTCTAATTGCGTAAAGGCCAAACGTTTTGATTTTCCAACTAAATCTGGTAATTCAACTGGACGATATGTTTTCGGATTTGACTTAATAAAGATACGACGACCTTCTTTTACACGCGATTCTGCTGCAGGATAAAAATCCATAATTGCAAAAGGTTTCGTA
Organism: Empedobacter sp. UBA7611; assembly: GCF_002484365.1. Lineage (NCBI taxonomy): Bacteria > Pseudomonadati > Bacteroidota > Flavobacteriia > Flavobacteriales > Weeksellaceae > Empedobacter > Empedobacter sp. UBA7611. The sequence continues at coordinate 10,419 of NZ_DLJR01000021.1, read as the reverse complement.
TTTGGATCAAAACGAGAACTATCTACTTCGTATGTCAAACCAAGTTCTTCTAACTTAGCTGTAGCATCAGTAATATTCATTTTAGATAAATCCGGAACTTCAACAAATTCATTGTGATTTGTATACGAATCTAACCAAACGTTAAAAATAAAATGGTAAAGCCCAAATGATAGCGCTATTACAATAGCTACATTCAGCAAAACTTGAATGATTGATTTTACTCCTTTCATTGAAATGATAAATTGTCGCACAAATATAGTTTAAAAATAATATTTATGATTGATGTCAAAGTTCTATATTTGAATAAATTTTAAATTAAACATGTTAAGAGTAGCAGTTGTAGCAGGTGGATATACGGATGAAAGCGTGATTTCGTTGAAAAGTTGCGAGTTAATTTACTCAAGTCTGAATCCAGAAAAGTACGACAGAACAAGGGTTCGAATCTTAAAAGAAGGTTGGTTTGCCGAAATTGATGGAGAAAAATATCCAATCAATAAAGGTGATTTCTCATTTGAAAAAAATGGAGAAAAAATTACGTTTGATGTCGTTTTTAATACAATTCATGGTACGCCAGGCGAAGATGGTTATTTGCAAGCGTATTTTGAAATGATTGATTTGCCATACAATGGATGTCCTTTTTATCAATCTGCCTTAACATTTAATAAAAAAGATTGTATTGCAGTATTGAGTAAATATGGAATTCCGCACGCGAAATCAATTTATATTAATCAAGGTGATCAATATTCTGCAAAAGAAATTATCAATAAAGTTGGTTTACCTTGTTTCGTAAAGCCAAATCGTTCAGGATCAAGTTTAGGAATTTCTAAAGTTCATAAAGAAGAAGAATTTGAGGCAGCAATGCAAAAAGCTTTTCTTGAAGATAAAGAAGTTTTGATCGAATCTTTCTTAGATGGAACAGAGGTTTCGGTTGGAGTTTTAAATTACAAAGGAGAAACAATGGTGTTGGGAATTACGGAAATTGTTTCGCACACAGAATTCTTTGATTATGATGCAAAATATAACGGTTTGTCTGACGAAATTACGCCAGCTCGTTTAACGCCAGAAGTTGAAGCAAGAGTAAGAGAAATTGCAGCTAAAGCATATAAATGTATTAATATGTCTGGATTTTCTCGTTCAGAATATATTATTGTAAATGGAGAACCGCATTTTATTGAAATGAATACGTTACCAGGTTTTTCTCCTGCAAGTATTTTTCCTCAGCAAGCTGCTCATGCAGGAATTGCATTAGAGGATTTGATGGATAGTGAAATAGAATTTGCTTTAAATAGACCTTCAGCATGGATAGAGTAGCCGTATTTCCTGGGTCTTTTGATCCAATTACTTTAGGACATTTAGATATTATAGAGCGTGCAGTTCCTTTATTTGACAAGATTATTGTTGCCATTGGAACAAATTCATCGAAGAATTATATGTTTTCTTTGGAGCAACGAATTAAGTTTATTGAAGATTCTGTTGCGAAATTCGAAAATGTAGAAGTGATGGCTTATAAAGGTCTGACTGTAGATTTTTGTGATGAGGTAAATGCACAATTTATTTTACGTGGACTTCGTAATCCAGCCGATTTCGAATTTGAGAAAGCGATTGCGCACACAAACCGAGCAATTACAAATCATAATATTGAAACAATCTTTTTATTAACATCTTCTGGTAAAGCTTACATCAGTTCAAGCATTGTGCGTGATGTCATGCGAAACGCAGGGAAATATGAGATATTAGTTCCAGATGTTGTGAGGATTTAAGAAGATTTTTTCTATTAAATATTGAGAGAGTAGATAATTTATCTACTCTTTTTTTGTGCTATAAAATTTGAAAAGCAATATATTTACAACAATTAACACAAAATAAATATGAAGAAATTAATTTTACTATTAATTGCGTTCGTATTTAGTACGCTTACTTTTGGTCAAGAAAGGCCGATTGCTAAAAAAGTAGAGCAAGCTAAATTAACGAGTCGTAGTTTCAAATCGTATGATGTATTCAGCGATGTAATTCAACAAAAAGGGAATCAATTTGCAGACTTTGCAAAAGGAGTTTCTGTTTTTAATTTAGAAAAAGCAGAATTAACTAAATTATATCAATCAAAACCAACTTCTTTAACATTAGATGTTCCGTTTGAAGGGCGTCAAATTAGTTTAGAATTAGTAAAGAATGATGCATTGTTTACGGATAATTTTAAAGCAGTCGATCAAAATAATAAATTAATTAATTACAAACCAGGATTGTATTATCAAGGAATTATCCAAGGCGATAAAACGTCTGTTGTTGCAATTTCTATTTTCGAAGATCAAGTGATTGGTGTTGCTTCATCTACTGCTCTAGGAGATGTGGTTATTGGTAAATTACAAAATTCTGAAGAATATGTAACGTATTCTTCATATAATGTAGAAGCAAAAAGTAACGTAAAGTGTGCTGTAGATCAATTAGAAGAAAATAAAAATTATAAACCTAATTATGATCCAAAAATCTTAAAAAAGACAACGAATGAAATGACTGAAAAATGTGTTCGTGTTTATTATGAGATTGCATATGCTCCATATAAGCAAAATGGTTTAGATGAAACAAAAACACTGAATTGGTTAACAGCTATTCATAATAATATTGCGACACTTTATACAAATGATTACATCAGAACTTCTTTATCTAAAGTGATGATTTGGAAAGAGCAAGATCCATATACGGGTAATTATAGTGCTCAGTTAAACAAATTTAGAACAACAAGAACAGAATTTGATGGAGATTTAGCGCATTTGGTTAATTATCCATCTACAACTTCTGTTGCTTATCTAAATTCAATGTGTAATAATGAATATCATTTTGCTTATTCAGGAATTAACATGACTTATAATAATGTGCCTGTTTATTCTTGGACAATTATGGCGATGACACATGAAATGGGGCACGCATTAGGTTCACCTCATACACATGCATGTTCATGGAATGGAGATAATACTGCAATAGATGGTTGTGCTCCAACTTATGATCCTAGTTTAGCAGAAGGAACTTGTCCTACAGGACCAATACCTTACGCTGATAAAGGTACAATTATGAGTTATTGTCATTTAGTAGGTGGAGTAGGTATTAACTTTTCTAATGGTTTCGGAGAACAACCAGGGAATTTAATTCGTGCTACTGTTGATGGTAAAATTTGTTTAAGTACAGATTGTAGTATGACTTGTCCACAAACGATAAAATCTGTAACAGGTTCTCTTGAAGGACAAAATATTACATATACGTTAAATGATGATGTAGGAACTGTTTGGATTTATAAGTTTCAGAAAATTGGTGATACAGAAGCTCAATGGAAAGAAACGACATCAAAAATATTAAAGTTTGAAAATTTAGATCGAAATGCATACTACAGAATTGAAGTAGCAAATAAATGTACAGCAACATCTAATTCTTCTTCTGTAACATCAATTATTGAAATTCCTGGAGATTATTGTAATGGAGATATTTATTATGATTCTGGTGGAGCAAATGGAAACTACTCGCCTAATGAGAATTTTATAAAAGTATTTAAACCTCTTGTTGCGGGCGAAAAAGTGTCAATCACTTTTACAGAGTTTGATGTAGAACCTGCTGATGAAAATGGAGTTTATGATTATATGAATGTATATAATGGAACATCTAGTAATGCTTCAAAATTATTTGAAAATGGAAAAGAATTAAACGGAAATAAAATTCCTGGACCATTCGTTTCTACAGATGACTCTGGAGCAATTACAATTCGTTTTAGATCAGATGGTGGATTAGAGTTAAAAGGATGGGCAGCACAAATTAATTGTAATTCTTTAGGATTAGAAGATTTAAATAAAGTTGAGTTTAATATTTACCCTAATCCTACTGCTGATTTTGTTACACTGTCAAGCAAAGAAAAAATTGTTAGCTATCAAGTTTTTGATATGTCAGGTAGATTGTTAGTAGAAACAAATAAGATAGATAAAAAAGAATCAAAAATAGATTTATCTAAATATCCAAAAGGAGTATATTTATTAAATATAAAAACAGATAAAAAATCTTATTCGCAAAAAGTGACTAAGAAATAAGCTGTACTAATTTTTTTAAGTTTTAAGAGGTTGTTAATTTATTAACAACCTCTTTTTATAAATCTAGACTTAATTGATCTGGTAATAATTTAAATGTCATTCTGTGATAAGGAGTAGCTCCAAATTCTTTTATTGCTAAACGATGAGCTTTTGTTGGATAACCTTTGTTTTTTTTCCAATCGTACATGGGGAATTCTTCGTGTATTCTTTCCATATATTCATCACGATACGTTTTTGCTAAAATAGATGCTGCCGCAATATTCATATATTTTGAATCACCTTTTATAATACATTCGTGTGGGACATCATGGTATTTATTAAAACGATTTCCATCAACAACAATCAAATCTTTCGGACAATCTAATTGATCAATAGCTCGATGCATAGCCAAAAAACTAGCGTTTAAGATATTTATTTCGTCAATTTCATTCGGCCAAACAATTCCAATTGCCCAATATTTAGCATTTTCTTCTATAAATGTTCTCAACGAATTTCTTTTCTTTTCAGATAATTGTTTTGAATCATTAATAATATCATTTTCAAAATCTCTTCCTAAAATAACTGCTGCTGCTACAACAGGACCGCTCAAACAACCCCTTCCTGCTTCATCACAACCTATTTCATATTCGTGATTTGATAAAACTTTATACAATTTTTTATTTTTTTAACAAAGTTATCAAAATTTAGCATAAAAAAGTTTTGTAAATGTTAGAGAAATCTTAAGTTTACGAAAGTTTTAAAAATGTTTTAACAGATGAGGAGAAATTTAAAAAACTTGTTTGTATTAGGAGGACTTCTTTTAGGAGCTTCTTTATATGCGCAAGAAAAGACAGTTACAGGAACTGTAACAGACTCTGATGGACTTCCAGTAGCTGATGCTGTTGTAAAAACAACATCAGGAAAAGAAGCTTACACTGACGAAAATGGAATGTTTAGTATTGAAGCTAAACAAGGAGATTTAGTAACAGTAGAAGCAATGGGATTACCAACTCAAACTTTTTCAGTTGGTGCAGGTTCAGAATATAAAGTAACTCTTAAGCCTTCTGAAACGGTAGAGTTAGAAGGGGCTGTAGTAACAGCATTAGGAATTACTCGTGATAAAAGATCATTAGGATATGCATCTCAAGAGGTAAAAGGAGATGTTATTCAAGCAGGTAGAGGAAGTAATGCATTACAATCTTTATCTGGTAATGTTGCTGGAGCACAAATTACTGCACCTTCATCTTTAGGAGGTTCTACACGTATTACGTTAAGAGGTATTGGATCTATTACAGGAGAAAATAGACCTTTAATAGTTATTGATGGTATTCCATTAGCTAATAATAATGTTAATGATACAAATACTCAGCGTGGTGGCGGAGGTCGTGATTATGGTGATGGAGCGTTTGATATTAACCCAGATGATGTAGAGTCTATCAACGTTTTAAAAGGAGGACCTGCATCTGCTTTATACGGTTCTCGTGCTGTGAATGGAGTAATTATGATCAAGACAAAAACTGGAAAAAAAGGTAGAGAAGATATCGTTGTTAATACTGGTGTTGCTTTTGAGTCTATTAACCAAATTCCAAAATTACAAAGTTTATATGGGGGTGGAGCTTCTGATACCTTTGAAACTGTAAATATTGGAGGTAAAGATTATCAAATTGTAGATTATGCTACAGATGAATCTTGGGGACCAAGATTTAACAATCAAGAAGTTTTACAATGGTATGCTTTTGATCCTGAATTTGCTAGCGATTACATGAAAACAACGCCTTGGAGAGCTTCAAAAAATGATGTAAAGTCATTTTTTAATACAGGAGTCGCATATACGAATAGTGTATCGTTTGCAAAATCTTATGAGGCTACTAATTTAAGAGTTTCGTTATCTAATGTTAACCAAACAGGTATCGTTCCAAATTCTAGTTTAAAGAAAACGACAGCAAGTATTAACTTATCAAATAAATTTAGTGATGTATTTACTGTAACAACTAATTTAACTTATACTAGAACTGACGGTTTCAATAGACCAGAGGTTGGATATGGAGATAACTCAGTAGCTCAAAAAATGTTCCAATGGGGGCAAAGACAATTGGATTATAATAAATTAAAAGATTATAAATTAGCGAATGGTAACCAACGTTCTTGGAATAGAACTTCTTGGGATGATGGTACACCAGCTTATTCTGATAATCCATACTGGGTAGTGAATGAAAATACATCAAAAGATAAAAGAGATCGTTTCTACGGAAATGTGGAATTTAAATATGACATCGCACCAGGACTTTATGCTGTTGCAAATGTAATGGGAGATACTTATGATATGCAAGTGTCTGAACGTGTTGCTGTAGGATCTCAAGCAATGTCAAAGTATTCTGAAGCGTACTATAAGTTTACTGAGATGAACTATGAAGGACGTATACATTTTGATAAAAAATGGGGAGACTTCTCCTTAAATGCTTTTGCAGGGGTGAACAGAAGACACAAAACACAAAGTAGATTATCATCTTCTACAAATGGTGGATTAGTTGTTCCTAATTATTATTTTATTGGAAATAGTTTAGATAATCCAACAACATCGAGTTTTAGAGAAACTTCAGAAGTGAACTCTATATATGGTATGATCTCTTTGGGATATAAGAATATGTTATTCTTAGAGGCAACGGGCCGTAATGACTGGTTTTCTTCATTACCTATAATAAATAATAGTTATTTTTATCCATCTGTCACAGGGAGTTTTGTATTCTCTGAAGTATTTAAACCAAGTTGGTTAAATTTTGGTAAATTAAGAGCAGGTGTTTCGCAAGTTTCATCTGATTTAACTCCATATCAAACAGGGGATGTATTAGGTTCAAGTATAAACTTTAATGGAACGCCTACATTTATTCAGTCAAATACTAAGATGAATCCGTTATTAAAACCTGAGATTAAAGATACATGGGAAGTTGGTTTAGAAGCATCTATGTTTAATAATCGTTTCGGTTTTGATGTGACTTATTATAATGAGAAACGTACAGATTTATTAGTGCCAGTTCAGCACTCTTGGTCTACAGGAAATGGATATAAGTGGTTGAATGCAGGAGAGATGAGTAACGAAGGTGTTGAAGCATTAGTAAATATTGTTCCATTAAGAAATCAAGATTTTGAATGGAAAGTAACGTGGAATTTTGCTAAAAACAACAATAAAGTAGGTAAAGTTTCTGATGAAATGGATTCATACAATTTATCAACTGCACCATTTAGTGTTCAATTATGGGCTATATCTGGTCAACAGTATGGACAGTTAAGAGGTACAGACTTTGTTTATGATGATCAAGGTAATAAAGTAGTAGATGCAAATGGATTCTATGAAAAATCTGAAGTTAAGAATTTAGGATCAATTATTCCTGATTATAACATGGGTATTAGAAATACATTTACATACAAAGGTGTTGCTTTATCAGCTTTAATTGACATTCAAAAAGGAGGTAAATTCTTCTCTACTTCTCATATGTGGGGTATGTACTCTGGTATGTTAGAAGAAACTGCTGCTAACGGAGTACGTGAGAATGGAGTTGTTGCAGATGGTGTAATGTGGGATGAAGGAACAAAATCATATGTTAAAAACACAACTGAAGTTTCTGCTTACGATTATTATAAAGCATATTACAATGGTGTAGATAGCCGAAATGTTTTTGATGCAGACTACATCAAATTACGTGAAGTAACTTTATCGTATACTTTCCCTAAAAAATGGGCAGGGCCTTTTGCTAACGTTACTGTATCTGCATTTGGTAGAAACTTAGCTACATGGGGATTAGATAAAAAAGGATTTGATCCTGAAATGGCTTCTTATGGTTCTGGAAATATACAAGGTATTGAAGGAGGGTCTTTACCATCTACAAGAACTTATGGTATGAATCTTAAGTTACAATTCTAAAAATTAAATTATTATGAGAATCAATAAAACAATTATATTATCAGCATTACTAGGAAGTGCTTTATTATCTTCTTGCGATAATGGATTTGAAGAAATGAATATTAGTCCTAATGCACCCGAAAATGCGCCTACATATACAATCTTTCCTATTGCTACAAAAATATTTGTAGATGAGATGAGAGATGGATGGGTGTCTGGACGTATGTTATTGCCTTGGGTACAATATTCAGCACAGAGAAACTATACAGAAGAGGATAAATACGCTTATCGTACGACAACAGGAGATCAAGCATGGAACGCAAGTTATCGATCTTTATCTAACTTAAAAAAGGTAATAAGTATTTGTACAGATCCTGTTTTAGGACCACAACAAGCTGCTTACGGAGATGTTGATACACAGATTGCTGTAGCACGTATTATGATGGCTTACGAATTCTTGGATTTGACAAATTATTTCGGTGATGTACCTTATTGGTCATTAAGTGGTGCAAAGAATCCTGATTTTCAAGCTTTACAAATTGATACGTATGCTCAACCTAAATATGTTAAGCAAGAAGTTATCTTTAAAAATTTGTTACAAGAGCTAAAAGAAGCTGAAGCGCAATTGGATATTACTGAAAAGAATGTATTTACAAGTCCTGAGAATAAAATTGGTGACCAAATTTATTTTGGAGATGCATCTAAATGGAAAAAATTTGCAAACTCGTTACGTTTAAGAATTGCTAACCAAATTAAAGATGTATATCCTGAAGCGAAAGCTGAAATGCAAGATGCTATTGCAAAAGGAATTTTTACCTCAAATGAAGACAATGCTTTGCAACATTATGGAACATCGGCTGTGGAAGGTTCTCCATTTTGGAGTGAATTTTTTGTAGGAAATAGAAATGACTTCTATGTGAATAATCAATTAATAAGACTATTAAAAGGACAATCTGGTAATTATGGAGTTGATCCACGTTTACAAAAATATGCTGCACCTTTAGGAACATCAAAAGCTAACGCTGGTTCAGGTAACTATGTAGAAACGGATGATATTACAAAATATCAAGGAATTCCTTATGGATTACCTTCTGATCGTTTATCATCAAATAATCAGGTATCTAAAGTATCTCCATTTTCAAAAACTATTTTCTCTGCAGATTATGCTGAGGTTTTAATGGAATACTCTGAAGTAGAATTCTTGTTATCAGAAGCTAATGGTTGGAACCAAACTAATTATGTGAATGGTGTGATAGCATCTATGCAAAAATGGGGAGTAGATCAAGCTAAAATTGATGCTTATGTAGCTGCATTACCAGCTGCAAATAAAGAAAATGTAATTACTCAAAAGTATATTGCTTTGTATATGCAGCCTCAAACTGCTTGGGTAGAATATAGACGTACTGGATATCCTAATGGATCAATTTTATTATTGCCTGGTCAAACAGGTTATGAAATAGATGGAACTCCTTATGTATTCACGCCTTTAGTTGCTGGAATGACAGATCTTCCTTCTAGAATTGCTTATCCTCTAGGTGAACAAACACTTAATTCAGCTAACTGGAATGCTGCAGTTTCAGCTTATGGCGGAAAGGATCCAATTAATGGAAAATTATGGTGGATGACTAAATAATATAATATCCATTTTCTTTATAAAAGCAGCAAAATTATTTTTGCTGCTTTTTTTATTTTATTGATTTTTAATGAAATAAATTGTATATTGGATAGTAAATATTATGAGTATGTTAAAAATTAAAATATTTTGTTTTTTTGCTTCTTTTTGTTTAGGTGTCAATGCTCAACAAAATTTATTAACAGATGGGGTTGATAGAACTTTAAATGAAAGAATATCCCATCAAATAAGTAATATTCAAAATGAAATTGCTTTAAGAAATAAAGGTGAAGTCATAGAACAATACGAAGGAAGCCAATATTTTAATCCAAATTTTGAAGACATAGAGATTAAAGGGTTTAATCTTGACTTTTCTAAATTGAGATATAATGCTTATTCAGATGAGATGGAATTTGAAAAAGAAGGTAAAATTTTTAATTTAACCAAAGTTCCTGAGTTGATGATTTATTTCCCGTTAACTCAATATCAATTTCTTAAATATCCTACTAAAAATGGTCAAATTGAAGGTTATTTAGAAGTTTTGGTATATGATAAAGATAAATTTTCTTTGTATAAAAGAAATAAAAAGATAATAACTCATGGAGAATTTAAAAATAATGCCAATAAAGCAAATACAAAATTTTCATTAGTAAATGATAGTGATTTATATTTGATTAGATATAAAGAAGATAAGTTTTATGAGTTTCCTACAAATGAAAAACAATTAAATAAAATTCAAAATAGTCCAGAATTAGTAGATTTTGTAAATAAGAATAATTTGAATCTAAGTTTAGAGAAAGATAAAATTAAACTTGTTGATTATATGAACAAGCTTTAAGATGAATATATTAAACAAAATAGCA
>NZ_DLJR01000027.1:0-15823 GCF_002484365.1 Empedobacter sp. UBA7611 | reverse complement strand
TGCTATTTTGTTTAATATATTGATAATTCTTAATTCGAATAATTAGGAGCTTCTTTTGTGATCACAACATCATGTGGGTGAGATTCATTTAAACCTGCACCTGTGATACGAACAAATTTTCCGTTTTCAATTAAATCTTGAATAGTTGGAGTTCCACAGTATCCCATTCCAGCACGTAATCCACCACATAATTGGTAAACAACTTCTGCAATAGAACCTTTGTGAGGAACACGACCTTCAATTCCTTCTGGAACTAATTTTTTCGCATCAGCTTGGAAATAACGATCTTTAGAACCACGTTTCATAGCAGCTAAAGAACCCATTCCTTGATATGCTTTGAATTTACGACCTTGGAAGATAATTTCTTCTCCTGGCGCTTCATCCGTTCCAGCGAATAAACTTCCTAACATCACCAAGTTTGCACCAGCAGCAACCGCTTTTACAATATCACCTGATAATTTGATTCCACCATCTCCAATAATCGAAACGTTTCTTGTTTTAGCATAAGAATGTACATCATGAATAGCAGAAAGTTGAGGTACACCAACACCAGCTACAACACGAGTTGTACAGATAGATCCTGGTCCAACACCAACTTTTAAAGCATTTGCACCTGCATCAATCAAAGCTTTTGCAGCTTCTGCAGTTACAATATTTCCACCAACAATATCTAATTCTGGGAAAGCATTTCTAACTTCAGCAACTTTACTAATAACTCCAGCTGAATGTCCGTGAGCAGAATCTAACGCTACGATATCAACACCTTTGTTTACTAAAGCTTGAACACGTTCTAATGTATCAGCACCAACTCCTACACCTGCTCCAACACGTAAGCGACCTTTTGTGTCTTTACATGCGTTAGGGAATTCTGTTAAGTTGTCAATATCTTTAATCGTGATTAATCCAATTAATTTATTGTTTTCGTCAACGATTGGTAATTTTTCGATACGGTAACGAGAAAGAATTTCTTTTGCTTTCTTAAGGTCAGTATCAATATCAGAAGTGATGATATTTTCTTTTGTCATCACATCTTCTACCAATTGATCGAAGTTTTCTTGGTAACGAATATCACGATTTGTAATAATTCCAACCAATGTTCTATCCTCTTCAACAACAGGTAAACCAGAGATTTTATATTTCTCCATTAAGTTTACTGCGTCTTGTAACTTGTGATGACGAGATAAAGTAATTGGATCAGAAATCATTCCGTTTTCCGAACGTTTTACCATATCAATTTCATTCGCTTGTTCTTCGATCGACATATTTTTGTGAACGAAAGATAAACCTCCTTCACGAGCTAATGCAATCGCTAATCTTGCTTCGGATACAGTATCCATCGCAGCAGAAACTATCGGAATGTTAAGGGTGATATTGTCTGTGAATCTTGTTTGTAGAGATACTTGGTTCGGTAATATCTCTGAGTAGGCAGGCACTAATAACACATCGTCAAAAGTGAAGCCCGTTTGTAGAATTTTGTCTGTTAAAGGCATTGCTTTTTGCATTGCAAATTTAGATGAAAAAAGTTTAGAATCAAAACTATTTGAGAAAATGTATCTTTATTTTGTAGGATTTGATGTTTTGTTAATATGTAAATGAATCGATTAGAAACTTTAAAATTAATTTTAAAATATTCGATAAATCTATATTGTTTAGATGAGATTCTAATCAGAATTTAATCATTTCAATCCTAAGCTATATCAATTTTTTATCTTATTTTCGCAAGATAGTTTATTAAAACAAAATGGATATAAATTTCAAAAAGTGGAACAACATCTTGGGTGTTGCGATGTTCTTGATAGCGACAATATTGTATTTGGCGTCGATGGAGCGTTACCTGAGTTTGTGGGATTGTGGTGAGTACATTGTATCATCAGCAAAATTGGGAATTACGCATGCACCAGGGGCAGCTTTGTTCCAAATAATGGGAGCAGTTTGGTCTGGTTTAGCTTTTGGTGACGGAAGCAAATACGCCATATTAATCAACAGTACATCTGCCTTGTATAGTGCAGGAACAATTATGTTTTTGTTTTGGACAATTACATATTTTGCTCGAAAAATGTTTGCAAAAACGCAAGATCCAATGAATGTCGATGCGATTGAACTAAATGCTTCTCAAAAAATTATAACATTAGGAAGTGGATTAGTTGGAGCTGCAATTTTTATGTTTAGCGACACATTCTGGTTTTCTGCGGTAGAAGGAGAAGTTTACGCAATGGCATCTTTCTTTACTGCGCTATTATTTTGGCTGATTACAAGATGGGATCAAGTAGCAGATACACCTAGAGGAAACAAATGGTTAGTAATTATTTCGTTGGTGATTGGTTTATCGATTGGTGTTCACTTAATGGCAATGTTAGCAATTCCAGCAGTTTGTTTTGTATACTATGCTCGAAAATATAGATTTACAATCAAAAGTTTTTTAATCGCAAATGTTATTACATTGATTATTTTAGCTTTTGTATTCAAAATAATATTCCCAGTTGTAATGACTTTCTTTGGTAGAACAGAGATTTATGTAGTCAATAATTTGGGAATGCCTTTCAATTCTGGGACAATTATCGCCGCTATTATTTTAATCGCAGTTTTCTATTTTGCGATTAAATTAACTCAGAAATATGGATCAGCTTTATTGAATACAATTTCGTGGTGTGTGATTTTTATGTTGATTGGTTTCTCATGTTGGTTAGTTATTCCGATTCGTGCCAATGCAAATCCTCATATGAATTTGAATGATCCTGATACAGCTTTGGGTGTTTTAGATTATTTTAATCGTGAACAATATGGTTCTTGGCCTGTGATGTACGGACCAGTTTTTACGGCTCATATTGCAAGTGATGGAATTAAGCGTGATACTAACGGAGCGCCAGAAAGTACAGTTCGTAGTTCTGAATATATTAAGGATCAACGTACAGGAAAATATTTGAAAGTTTCGGATCGTTTAGATTATACATACGAAGATAAATATGTAAAGTTTTTCCCTAAAATGTTCAGTCCAGACCCAGGTGTGATGGAGAATTATGCGGCAGTTTATGCTTTTCCAAAATTCTCTTTGAATGCACAATATGCGGGTGATAAAGAAGCGCAACAAATGTACGCTCAATTGGTAGAAAAGCGTCAAAACAGACAATTAAAAGTTGCAGAACTTAAGAAATATGGTGAGATTTTAGATATCGAACCACCTACATTTGGTGAACAGTTTAATTATTTTATTGATTATCAAATCAACTATATGTTTATTCGTTACTTTATGTGGAATTTCTCTGGTCGTCAAAATGATTTAGAAGGTAATTTCGAGATTACAAAAGGTAACTGGATTTCAGGAATTCCATTTATTGATAATCCACGTTTAGGTGATCAATCAAAATTACCAGATGAATATAGAAATGATGGAACGAATGTGTATTTCATGTTACCATTATTCTTAGGTTTAATCGGGTTATTTACACAATTAAACAGAAATTTTGTTAACTGGTGGTCATTGTTGTCATTGTTTATTTTAACAAGTGTCGGAATCATCTTTTATACATCTGTAAAACCTTTCGAACCTCGTGAACGTGATTATGCATTAGTAAGTTGTTTCTATGCATTTGCGATTTGGGCAGGATTGGGTGTACAAGGAGTTTATTTATTACTTCAGAAATTGATGAAGCAAGAATTGAAACCATCTTTAGCAATTGGAACGACTGTTATTTTAGCTGGTATTCCAATTTTAATGGGAGCTCAAAACTGGGATGATCACGATCGTTCAGAGCGTTCTGTAGCTTATTCTTTAGCTTACAATTATCTGAATCCGCTCGATAAAAACGCTATTCTTTTTGTCTATGGAGACAATGATACTTATCCACTTTGGGGATTACAAGAAACCGAAAATTTCCGTGATGATGTAAAAATTGCGAATTTAACGTTGGCTGCTTCTCCATGGAATTTAGAACAATTGTTACGTAGAACGTACAATGCAGCGCCTCTTCCAAGTGATTTGAAACCGAAAGATTATCAATCTGGAACTAACGATCAAATTTTTGTGGTAGGAGGTTCTATCAAAAATATTTTTGATCAATTGAATAGTTTCATCAAACCAGGATCTAATCAAACTTTGGAAACATTAAGTCAAATGCCAATTGAACAAGTTGCTCAATATTTATCTGATCCTGAAATTGATCCAAATCAAGTGATGTCAGTTTATAAAAGTTTAAAACCTTTACAAAAATATTTAACGACAGATAGTATGACCGCTAAAGAAGCGATGGATTTTATTTTAAATAATAAATCTCCAGAAAAACAAGCTTTAGCAGATTATTTTGGTTATTCAATTGGACAAGCAAATTATTTACCTGTTTCTAAAATTGTAGTTCCAGTAAATAAAGCAAATGCGCTAAAATACGGAATTGTAAGTGCAAAAGATGCGGATAAAATGGTTGATTCAATCACAATTAATATCAAAGCGTCAAGTTTGTTCAAAAACAATTTACTATTGTTGTCAATGATGGCGAAATACAATTGGGATCGTCCTATTTACTTTAGTGGAGGAGGAATTTCTGATCCAGAAAATACATTCTATATGAATGATTATTTATTGAATGCTGGAATGAGTTATAAATTAGTTCCAATTTATACACCTTTTGGTAAAGGAGGAATTATTGGAGCTTCTGATAATGATATGTTATTAAGAACATTTAATTCATATAAATGGTCTGGATATAATAATCCTGATGCTTCATTTAGTTTGACAGAGCGTAACTACACATCTTCATATAGAAATACTGCGGTACGTTTAGCAGATGATTTATTGAATGCAGGACGCAAAAAAGAAGCAATTGCAGTTTTAGATAAAGTAATGTTAGAAATTCCTGCTTTAGCGAAATACGATATTGGTTATGGAGTAAGTAGAATTGCTGGAATTTATTTGAAAGCTGGAGAGGATAAAAAAGCACAAGAATTGTTTGCGCATGTTCGTAAAGAAGCTAATGCAAAAATTGCTTTTTTCGAGTCGTTACCTTCAGGAAAAGGATATTCAATTGGTTCAGATTTAGCAGCAGCTAAAAATGATTTGATGATGTCAATCTACAACGAAGCTTCTGCATTAGGAGAAAGAGGTGATAAAGACAAAGCATTGAAAGTTTTTGAATCTGCTTATAATCCTGTTTTGAAGAAATTCGAAACCTTATATAAAGAAGTTGTTGCAGACGGAAAAGTTGATGCAGCTGATCAAGCAAAAATCATGAATCAG
This sequence comes from Empedobacter sp. UBA7611, assembly GCF_002484365.1. Classification (NCBI taxonomy): domain Bacteria; kingdom Pseudomonadati; phylum Bacteroidota; class Flavobacteriia; order Flavobacteriales; family Weeksellaceae; genus Empedobacter; species Empedobacter sp. UBA7611. The sequence continues at coordinate 10,596 of NZ_DLJR01000027.1, read as the reverse complement.
TTTAATTATTTAGACGAAATGATTGGTGTAGCTGCAGAAATTGATACCAATTATGCGAAACAACAACAGAATATTTTATACAAAATGGTCGGACAATAAGTCAAATCAATAAACACAGAAAAGCTCCAAAAATTATTTTGGAGCTTTTTTTGTGAAATAAAGTTCTGAATATTAGGTTATTGTTAATTTTAGTATTTTTTATCATTATCTAGTTTTTAACTTTGGCACATAAATTGAAATTATGCAAATAAGTTTAACAAAATTGTAAATATTTTAAAACATTATAAAAATGAAAAAAGTATTATTAACAGCTGCTTTCGCAGTAGCAGGTATGGTTGGAGTTTCAGCGCAAACAACAGGAGTAGAAGGTACAGTTCACGTAGGTATTCCAGTAGGAGAGACAGCAGATGTATCTTCATTTAATATCGGAGTAGATTTAGCTTATTTACATCCTATTGCAAATAACTTTAAATTAGGTGCTAAAGTAGGTTATGATCATTTTATTGGAAAAGAGTATAAAATTAATAATGTAGTTGTAGCTGAAAAAGATGATGTTGGATTTATTCCATTAGCAGCAACAGCTAAATACGAGTTTGGAAATAATTTATTTGTAGGTGCTGATTTAGGTTATGCTTTCGCTACAACTGACGGTTATGAAGGAGGTTTATTTTGGCAGCCTAAAATTGGCTATTCTGCTTCAACATGGGATTTATATGCAGGGTATAAAGGAATTTCTGCTGGTCCAGAAAATAATAACACTGTAGATTGGAAATATAATGCAGTATCTGTTGGTTTTGCTTATAAATTCTAATAGAAAATAACGTATAATTTATAAAAGCTATATCGAAAGATGTAGCTTTTTTTTATTAATATGCTTTTATGAATGTTAAAATTAAATGATTAATATATTTAATATGAGTTAATTAATATTTGTAGTACTCTTTTTTAACATTATTTGGCACAAGACTTGAAATTATGCATACATCATAATTAGAACTATAAAATTTAAAAGATGAAAAAAATATTTTTTATTGCTGCTGCAATGTTAGGAGTTGTAAGTTTGAGCGCACAAGAAAAAACAACATCGTCACAATTTGGTATAAAATCGAGTGTTAATATGTCTTCTTTTAATGGAGATGATGTAAAGGACAATGATTATAAAGTTGGTTTTAGTGCAGGTGTTTATGGACATTTTCCAATTACTGATCAATTTGCTGTTCAACCAGAGGTAAATTTTACAAGAATGGGAGGAAAGTACAAAGATGAAGTAATGGAAGTAGGAAATACAACTGTAAAAAGTAAAAACAAAACGACTTTAGATTATATTCAAGTTCCAATCATGTTCAAATACTATCCTGCTGCATCTCGTTTTAATATAGAGGCTGGTCCACAATTTGGATTTAATCTGTATGCGAGCAACAAACAATCTACAAGTACATATGCGAATAATACCGTTTACACAACAGAACAAAAGTTTGATGTAAAAGATGATGTAAAAAACTTTGACTTTGGTGTTAACTTCGGTTTGGGATATAATGTAACAGACAATATCAATGTTGGAGCGAGATATTATATGGGATTAACTAAAATAGGAGATAATAAAAACAATAACAATGTAGAAGTTGGAGATGTAAAAAATCATTCGTTTTCTATAGGAGTTGGATATTCGTTCTAATCGAGAATATTTAAGTATAAATAAAAAAGGATGCTGAATTTTCAGCATCCTTTTTTATGTTTTTATAAAATTTAGCATTAATCTTTCAACGCAATTTTTTTGATCGATTGTGTCAAAATTATTTTATTAATAATGAATAAAATAATCACGATGATTAATCCAAAACCAATAACTTCCCAAACGTGAGAAGTTTCTGTTGCCATAAATTTTCCGACTTTTTCTTTGATAATATCTAAAACAAAATAAACCAACGGAATCGAAATAATATAACTAATCAACATAAATATAATCGAAAATTTCAGATACGGACGAGCCAATTGATTGATGTTGTATCCAATCAAAAATAAATCTTTCGTTTTGTGTTTATTCTTTTCAATCATCAATTGAAAATTGATAATCATCAACCAAATCGCTGCAAAAACAATGATTAAGCCAATAAATAAAACCAACGAAAAAGCTAATTTCAGATAATACGTCAATTCATTATTTTTCAATTCATCTTTGTTGATATCATAATTTTGTTGCTCAAAATAAGTCGAAGCATTTTCATCTCCTTGAGATTTCGTTTCAACAACAATTCGTGAAGGTTCTGTATTTTTTTGAGGTGCATAAGTTTGATTTGCCCATTCCAAAAAGTTTTCAGGAACTAAAATCGTATTAATTTTTGTTGTAAAATCGACAATTCTTGCTTGATATACTTTCTGATTTTCTCCTTTTCCTAAAATCAATTGAAAAGGAATTTTAGTAAATAATCCTTCCGAAACTTGTGGTAAACCTTGACTTGTTGCAAAACCGAAATTGTACAAATTCAAATAACTTTTCGGAATAATAATCGGAATAAAATCTTGTCCTTCTTGCCATTTCCAATCTGATTCTTTTACATCAATGAAATCTTCTGGAACAGATTCAAAAAATAAATCAGTCGAAAAACCACGAATTCCAGCAACTCCACCAACTTGTAATTTCACAGGAAATTGACTGCTTTTGAATGTTCCGACTTTTGCTACAAAATTTTGCGATTTCAAATCGTTAATTTCATTTTCACTAAAACTTGGTTTTTCTCCAGTCAACGTTTGTAAAGACGATATTTTTTTGTTTAAGACCACATAATTTGCTTTCCAAACTGAACTATCTTCTCCAAAATTTTTAGCATAATCCAAATAAATTGTTCCAGCCAAAATCAAGATGAAAAATCCAATGATTGAGAAAAAACAAAAGGTTGTAATTCGCAAGAAACTTAGGTTTTTACGAACTAATTTTTCGATTAAAGTTTTAGAGTTGAATGACATTTGCAAGGCGTTTATCGTGAATTTCGTGTAAGCTTGTAAAGATGATTCCAGCGTTATTTTTTGTAGCTTCTTCGGTAACCAAATCAATCAGAAGTTGTTGATTTACTTCATCTAAATGACTAAAAGGTTCGTCTAAAAGCAAAAAATCAAATGGTTGACAAAGTGCACGAATCACAGCAATTCGTTGACGTTGACCATAAGAAAGATGAATCGCTTTTTGATGTAAATGACTTTTTAAAACAACTTTTTCAATCCATTCAATAATTTGATTTTCGGATTGATGTTGTGTTAATACATTTTTTAATTGGATATTTTCCATCAAAGTTAATTCTTCAAACAAATGCAAACCTTGAAAAACATACGCAATTTTTTCGCGTCTAATTTTTGTCCAATCATTCAAAGAATAATTCTTAATATTTTGTCCATCAAACAAAACTTCTCCGTCATAATCTTTTCTATCACCGTACAAAATATTAATCAACGTCGATTTTCCAACACCAGAATGTGCAACGATTTGATAAATATTTCCGCTTGAAAAAGTGTATGTATTTTTCCAAATTTCAGATTGTTCGAACCCAAATTCTTTCAAAGGATGCGGAACAAGTTGACTGATTTTAATTTCCATTTTGTTGTGCAGCTTGATTGAAAAATAGTGAATAAGCTTGGTCCAAAAGTAAGAAAATCACTTCCAAACTATTTTTATCCGTCTTTTTCATATGTATTTTTCCTGTTTTTGTGTATTCATTCGAAACGCGGTAATCGATGTGATCAAAATAAGATAAAACCGTTTGCATTTCTTTCGTGTTTCCGAACGGAATTTGTTGATAAATATATTTTTGAACTTCTTTTGGATATTGATCAAAATTTAGATTCACGTAACCAAACATTGGATTTGAAGCGTTTGTAGCGTATCCTGTTGTGACAAAATTTGAAGAACTTACCATTTTGTTCAAATATTGATTCATAATCGATTGATTATTTGTGATGTACATCAAATTGTTTTTGTATGTCATATAAATCTTCATATTTGTCGAAATTGGTAACATGTAATAAGGTCCAATTTTCTGAATATTTTCTTGATGAGATTTAATAAATTCGTTGAAGAAAAGATCGTTTTTCATTTTTCCACCCAAAACAAATTGCGGATAAACAACCTGCTTAATAAAAGCTTCTTTCTTACCAAAAAAATCATTTGGATTAAATGCTTTTCCGATCTCAAAATCATATACACTAAACAAAGCTTCGCCTTCAAAACTTTGTTCTAATTTGTTCAAATCAATTTCATATTGTTCTAAAAAAGTAGTCAAGAAATTTTGATTTTCGAACACATAACGCGTGTTGGCAGGATAAATACCAAGTCCAATATTCATGTAACTTTGTGCAGGAAAATATTTAAAAAAATCAGTATTGATTTTTGATTTCCACATCGGATGTTTTTGCAATTCAACTTTTGTAATCGCATCTGGATGAAATTTCTGCGTAAAACTAATTCCGTCCGAAGTAAAGGAAATAAAATTAACCCAAGAACTTTTTGTAAAATCAAGGTTTTTCTTTTCAGAACTTTCGTGTTTTGAGAAGTTTTTCAAAAAGTTTCCAGTGTACCAAATGTTGATATCCTGTGAGTTTTTGACAAAATCTCCAAAACTATTATTTTCCTTCGCAAGTGAATGTTTATCGTTGATAATTTTCGTAAAATAATCTTGAATCGCTTTTTCTCCAACTCCAAATTCAGAAACAATCAATAAAAATTGAGATTTATTCCAAGCCATAAACGGTTTATTGAATCCAGAGTTCGTTGTAAAACCTTCTTTCTTTTCAAACGAAATATCTTTTTTGTATAAACCTTTGTAAATGGTTGATAAATGTTTTTCAAATTGATCTTTGTCACGCATATTTGTAATCAACGCAACCATATTTTTTCCATTAATTTTTTGCCCAAAAAGGTAAATAGGACTGATAATATCTACGCCTGCTGAGGTCGGATTGTTTTTGATATCATTTAATAATTGATCAAAAGTCGGATCTTGATTTTTAAGTTCGCCTTCGGCTAATTGATAAATTTTGTATTGTTCTAATTTCTGAAAATTACCTTTTTCTGCAATTGATTTTGGATTTATCAACGCAACAAAATCTGCATCTGTTGGAATCAAAACCGTATAATCTTCGTTTTTGGAACAACTTGCAAAAAGCAAAATTAGAAATAGAATTGAGTAATATTTGAAGCCTTTTTTCATCGAAAAAATATCTTTAGAAATTGTTGTTAATTATTTGGTTAATGCTGAATTAAATCTGAAATCATCTGATTTTTATTCAAGAATTGTTAAATCTGTAATATTGGGATAAATTTAAGCAATTATTAATATGATTTTCGTTTCTATAACAATAAAAATATGTAAAAATTTCTTATATTCGCACTCCTTGATTTAGAAGAAATAAGAAAGAATTCGATGGCAAAAAAGTTTAGAGAATATAAGCACTTAGACTTGGTACAAGTCTCAAAAGAAACGTTAGAAGATTGGAAACAAAATAATGTTTTCGAGAAAAGTATTTCTACGCGTGATGGAAATCCATCTTTTGTGTTCTATGAAGGTCCTCCTTCTGCAAACGGAAAGCCAGGGATTCACCACGTTTTAGCACGTTCTATCAAAGATATATTTTGTCGTTACCAAACCTTGAAAGGAAAACAAGTTTTTCGTAAAGCGGGTTGGGATACGCATGGTTTACCAGTAGAATTGGGAACTGAGAAAGAATTAGGAATTACCAAAGAAGATATTGGAACTAAAATTTCAATTGAAGAATATAACGAAGCGTGTAAACGTACAGTAATGCGTTACACAGATTTGTGGAATGATTTGACTGAAAAAATGGGTTATTGGGTGGATATGGAAGATCCATATATCACGTATAAACCAAAATATATGGAGTCTGTTTGGTGGTTGTTGAAGCAAATTTATAACAAAGATTTGTTGTACAAAGGTTATACAATTCAACCATATTCTCCTAAAGCTGGTACAGGTTTATCTTCACACGAGTTAAATCAACCAGGAACTTATCAAGATGTTACAGATACAACGATTGTTGCTCAATTTAAAGTAAACAAAGATTCTACAGATTTATTCAATGATTTTGATGGAGATGTGTATTTCTTAGCTTGGACAACAACACCTTGGACGTTGCCATCAAATACAGCGTTAACAGTTGGTCCAGATATCGATTATGTTGTAGTTGAAACATTCAATCAATATACATTCGAGCCAATTCGCGTAATTTTAGGAAAACCATTGGTTGCTAAACAATTCGGTAAACCATATTTCTTAGCAGAAACAGAAGAAGATTTTAAAGTTTATGCGGCAGGAAATAAGACAATTCCTTATAGAATTGTAGGAGAATACAAAGGTGCTGATTTTGTTGGAACTCGTTATGAGCAACTATTACCTTGGGCGTTGCCTTACGAAAATGCAGAGAATGCTTTCCAAGTAATTCCTGGAGATTTCGTAACAACAGAAGATGGTACAGGTATCGTACATACTGCGCCTACTTTTGGTGCGGATGATGCGCGTGTTGCAAAAGAAGCTGGTGTTCCACCAATGTTGGTATTAGATACGCATGGAAATGCTGTTCCTTTAGTAGATTTACAAGGTCGTTTTGTGGCTGATTTACCAGAAGGTTATGGAGGTAAATATGTAAAAAATGAATATTACGATGATGGAACTGCTCCTGAAAAATCGGTTGATGTAGAAATCGCGATTTTATTAAAAGAGCAAAACAAAGCCTTCAAAGTAGAGAAATATAAACACAGTTACCCACATTGTTGGAGAACAGACAAACCTATTTTATATTATCCATTAGATTCTTGGTTTATCAAGGTAACGGATGTGAAAGACCGTATGGTTGAATTGAATAAAGAAATCAATTGGAAGCCTAAAGCGACTGGAGAAGGACGTTTCGGAAACTGGTTAGAAAATGCCAATGATTGGAATTTATCTCGTTCTCGTTATTGGGGAATTCCATTGCCAATATGGAGAACTGAAGAAGGGGATGAAGTTACAGTAATTGGTTCCGTAGAAGAATTAGTTGCTGAAATTGAAAAATCAATTGCGACAGGCGTAATGACTTCTAATCCTTTCCAAAATTTCGAAGTTGGAAATATGACAGAAGAAAACTATGATTTAATCGACTTACACAAAAATGTAGTAGATGAAATTACATTAGTTTCTGAATCAGGAAAACCAATGAAACGCGAAGCGGATTTGATTGACGTTTGGTTTGATTCTGGAGCAATGCCTTATGCGCAAGTTCACTATCCATTCGAAAATAAAGAATTGATTGATAATGGAACAATGTATCCAGCTGATTTTATTGCAGAAGGTGTCGATCAAACACGTGGTTGGTTCTATACATTACACGCAATCGGAACATTAGTTTTTGATTCGAAAGCATATAAAAATGTAATGTCAAACGGATTGGTATTAGACAAAAATGGTCAAAAAATGTCAAAACGTTTGGGGAATGCTGTCGATCCATTCGATACATTGGCAACTTATGGTCCTGATGCAACACGTTGGTACATGATTGCGAATGCGCAACCTTGGGAAAACTTAAAATTTGATATTGCTGGAGTGGACGAAGTTCGTCGTAAATTCTTCGGAACATTATATAATACCTATTCATTCTTCGCATTATACGCGAATGTGGACGGATTTACATTTGAAGAAGAAGAAATTCCTGTAAATGAAAGAGCTGAATTAGATCAATGGATTATTTCTGAATTGAATACATTAACGAAAAAAGTTGATGCCTTTTTAACAGATTATGAACCAACAAAAGCGGCTCGTGCTATTCAAGAATTTGTGATAGATAATTTATCAAACTGGCACGTTCGTCTATCAAGAAGACGTTTCTGGAGAGGTGATTATTCGAAAGATAAAATTGCAGCTTACCAAACATTGTACAAAGTTTTAGAAACGGTTTCAATTTTAGGTTCTCCAATTGCACCATTCTTCATGGATCGTTTGTACAAAGATTTGAATGCAGCTACAGGTAAAAATCCTGCAGAATCTGTGCATTTAGCAGATTTCCCCGTTGCAGACGAATCATTGATTAAAACCGAATTAGAAGAACAAACGCATTTAGCACAAACGGCGACAAGTATGATTTTATCACTTCGTAAATTGAGTGATAACAAAGTACGTCAACCATTACAAAAAGTAATGATTCCTGTATTGAATGATACGATGAAAGCTAATTTGGAAGCTGTATCAGAATTATTGAAACAAGAAGTTAACGTTAAAGAAATACAACTTTTAACAAACGAAGAAGCTTCAAATCTTTTAGTGAAATCTATTAAACCTAATTTCAAGACTTTAGGTCCAAAATATGGTAAAGAAATGAAAGCTATTTCGGCTGCTACAGCAGAATTGACGAATGAAGAAATTGTTAAATTAGAGCAATCAGGTAAAATAGATTTGTTAATTGACAACAAAACATTAACTTTAGATTTAGAAGATTTTGAAATCGCTACAAAAGACATCCCAGGATGGACTGTAGCTTCTAATTCTACATTGACAGTAGCACTTGATTTACAATTGACTGAAGAGTTAATTAATGAAGGTGTTGCACGTGAATTGGTAAATAGAATTCAGAATCTACGTAAAGAAACCGGACTAGAAGTAACCGACAAAATTATACTTAACTTAAAAAATGATGAATCAATCGTAAATGCAGTCGAGCAAAACAAAGATTACATTTGTTCTGAGACATTAGCCGAAGATCTTGTTTTACAGGATCAAGTTGCAAATGGGGCAGAGGTTGAAATTAATGGATTGATGACGCAAATTGCGATTACNNAAATTAGATCAAGCGATAAAAGATTACGAATTATTGAAAGAAGCTTACACGAACGATAGTAACAATGGTACTGACGATACGTCTCCAACGTTCAAGGCGTTTGAAGAAGGTTCTGAAACCATGTCGAAAGAACAAAATGCACAATTAGCAGCACGACAAGATAAATTTATCCGTGATTTGAAAAATGCATTGTTACGTATTTCGAACAAAACATACGGTATTTGCCGTGTAACAGGAAAATTAATTAATAAAGATCGTTTGAAATTAGTTCCGCATGCAACATTAAGCATCGAAGCTAAAAATATGCAACGTTAATCAAGTATTTTGAAAAAAGTAGTACTCATTACCATTTTGGTTTTAATCATAGACCAAATCTCAAAATTTTACGTAAAAACACACTTTTTTTTAGGTGAAGACGTAGATGTTTTGGGTTGGTTTAAAATAGCATTTGTAGAAAACCCTGGAATGGCATACGGTATGCATTTCGGAGGAGAAACAGGAAAAATAATTTTATCACTTCTACGAATTGCTTTAATCGGAATGATTATCTACTATATTAATGCATGGTCGAAAAAACTAAATAATAATTTCTTTATCATTCCGATTGCGCTTGTTTTGGCAGGCGCAATAGGGAATGTACTTGACGGAATTTTTTATGGCGTTATTTTCGATAAAGGAACTACTTACAATGAAATGTTTCAGGATTGGGTAGGATATCAAGGTATTGCAGAACCAAACTTCGCTGGTTATTCTGGTTGGTTTACGGGCTGTGTCGTAGATATGCTTTATTTCCCGATTGTGGAGTTTGATTGGCCTTCTTGGATTCCAATTGTAGGCGGACAACATTATAAGTTCTTTCAGCCTGTATTTAATATCGCAGATTCGGCTATTTTTATTGGAGGACTTACTTTGTTCCTTTTCCGTAAAAAAGCCTTTACAACCGAAAATGGTGTAAGATTAAGATTTTAAAAAGATAAAAGCCTCGCTAATTAATTAGTGAGGTTTTTTTTAGAATCAGTAATCGTAGATAAAGATAAATAAATTATGAAACTTCAAAATGATTATTATTTCATTAGACAGATATATGCCCTTTTTGGATGTATTATAGCATTATCTATTTGTCTGTATTTCTATAACAGAAACATTAGAATTGCTACTCAGAATAAAGTTGTTACCACTACAATTGTTGAAAAGTCTTGTAGTGGATCTAAAGGGTCAAGTAGTGTGTATGTTTCTTATAAACAATTAATTTATAAGGTGAAATATGGAAGAAATGCTTGTGCGGAATTAAACCTCGGCGAAAAAATAAAACTTTATTATGATAATGAACGTAATATTCTAATAAAAAAAGAAGAAGCTAAACATAATCTATTTCAATTGACAGTTTCTTCAATAGCGATATTATTTTTTTTACTGCCTTGGAAAAAGATATTAAGTTGATGATGAATGAGCTAAAATAAACTTAGTATCGGTAATAATATAGATAACTGTATATTCACAATACTACCAAAGGTAAACATTGATTTACATTTGGTTATTTTATCAGTTTTTTTATTAGAGATAGAATTTTAACTTCTATAATATGTCATCCAGAGCTTGTCGAAGGATAAAAACGTTTTAAAAATATCCTTGTCAAGGTTTCAAACCTTGACAAGGATTTACATACTTCCGAACTTCTAATTTCGTAAAACATACAACTTAAAACGTATAACATTAATCTCGGTTGATTACACAGAGTTGTTTTATCCTTTCCTGAGAGTTATAAGGGATCAGTATCAAAAGTTG
>NZ_DLJR01000025.1:1308-63337 GCF_002484365.1 Empedobacter sp. UBA7611 | reverse complement strand
TGAACAACTTGAGGCTTTTTTGTGTTTATGGATTTCGCTTTAGGCTGAAGGCTGTAAGCTTTACGCTAACTCAAAACTATGTTTTATAAAACAAGAAGCTTCTAGTCAGTTAATAGGAAGCTTGCTTTCATCCAACAAGAGCTTCTAATTAGTCAACTAGAAGCTTCTTCTTGATAAAAAGGAAGCTTCCTTTATAACTTACAACTCATAAATCGAAAAGCCCCTATTTCCCTCAAGTGGATATTTTAACTTCTACTTCTATTCCTGTAAGTCTTAAATCTTATGTCTTATAACTTATTACTCAAAACTCAGAACTTACAACCCGCGTTAGGGATAGTAGTGGAAATCCTTTTGTAGAAATTGGATTTTCCTGTAATCACTTCCAATTTTCTTCTACAAAAGATTGCAACGGATAGCCCGACCGAAGGGAACGCTATAATAATACGCATTTGAATGAAGAATTTTTATATATTTAGGTTTTAAAGTAAACAGGATATGAAACCATTTAATGTGCGTGTATATGCGTTATTGGAACACAAGGGAAAGGTATTGGTGATTCACGAGCCGTTTCAGGGAGAGTTAATTTATAAGTTTCCTGGCGGTGGATTGGAGTTTGGTGAAGGAACAAAAGATTGTATAAGGAGAGAGATAAAAGAGGAATTGAATTTGAAAGTAGAAGTTCATGAACATTTTTATACACAAGATTTTTTTGTGTTGAATGCTTTTGATCCGACAGAACAGGTTTTATTGATTTATTATAAAGCGACAATTACAGAGAAAGCATTGGATAAATTGAAAGTTTTGGATGCAGATATCAACGAATTGTTATGGTTATCCAAAGAAGAATTGAATGTAGAGAAATTTACGTTAGACGCAGATAAAGTGGTAATTGATTTGTATAAAAAAGAAAACTTCGAATCCTAAGACTCGAAGTTTATAATTTTTTGATCATCGAAATACTGAATAACAGCGTATTTCATTAACAAAGTTTGTTCGTTGGTTTTGAGTGGTGGTAAATCTTCCAATAACTCAAAATGTGGCCAACCATCTGGATCTTGTCCTTCGAAACGATAAAAGCCAAAAGGTTCTAACACGCGACAAACTGCAATGTGTAATAAATTGAGTTTATCATCTTTTTTGAATCGTTTTTTTCCTTGTCCTAATTCTTGAACACCGATCAAAAAAAGAATCGTATCTAAATCTGGTCTTTCACCATCTGTGAAATTTTGTTGAAAGAATTCTTCAATCAGTTTCCATTTGTTGGTGTTTGATGATGATTCTTCTGTAAATTTTGATATATCCATTTAGAATTTACGTCCTTTGTGACGCATATGTGGGTTTTGTAATTGCGAATTACTTACGTTGAAACGTTTCATTTGATCATTCATCATTTTGATTTGATCTGTAAACATTCCTTTCGAATCGTTTTTCTTCGCTTCTTTAATGTAACCTTCCGCTTCTTTCTTTTTACCTTTTGACATTGCAGCTCCAGCCAAAGATAAATTAGCCATTGCTCTGTCATGATCAAACGATAAACCGTAGTTTAAGGCTTCTTTCATATATTTTTCTGAAACCGCAACATTGTCCTGCGCTTCAGTGATTCCCATCATGTAGTGGTAATATCCCATTTGCTTAGGAATTAATTCTGATGATGGATTTTTGATCTTTTGTAACCATTTTTTCGCTTTTGCCATATCCTCTTTACGTAAAAACCAGAAAGCTAACAAGATGTTTTCGTTTCTGAAATAGAATAAAATTGGAAATACAGCGACTAATAACGAAACAAATCCCCAACCGTATTCGCGAATGGTAAACAAAAAGATTGCTAAAGCGATTAATACAGCGGCGATTACTAATTTAATGTATTTGTTCATCGATTATAAATATGATTTGATATTATCTGCAATTTCGATCATTTTCTCGGCAGATAATTGAAGTTTTGGATTTGAGAAATTGATATCTTGCATTGTATTTAGAGGAACCAAATGCACATGTACATGTGGTACCTCTAAACCAACAACAGCTACGCCAACGCGTAGACAAGGTATTGCTTTTTCTATAGCTTGTGCAATTTCGTAAGAAAAGTCCATTAAACCTAAATAGGTTTCTTTGTCTAAATCGAAGATTTTATCGACTTCTTTTTTCGGGATAACCAATACATGACCTTCTACCAAAGGAAAAGCGTCCAAAATAGCGATGTACTTATCGTTTTCGGCAATTTTGTATGATGGTATTTCTCCGTTTATAATTTTAGTGAAAATGCTTGCCATATGTTTTTTAATTTTTGAAATCTTAGTCCAAAGATATTTCTAAAATTTCAAAATTTAAAGTCATTCCGTTAGGTAATGTAATTTCTGCAACTTCTCCAAGTGATTTTCCTAACAATCCTTTTGCGATTGGAGTATTCACAGAGATGCGCATTTTAGCTAAATCAGCTTCAGATTCAGGCACCAAAGTGTACACTAATTCTTGTCCGTTCGCTGTATTTTTTATTTTAACTTTTGATAATATTGATACTTTAGAATGGTCTAATTTAGATTCATCAATTACACGTGCATATGCTACAACTTCTTTCAATTTAGCAATTTGCATCTCTAACATTCCTTGAGCTTCTTTTGCAGCATCGTATTCTGCATTTTCAGATAAATCTCCTTTATCACGCGCATCAGCAATTTGTTGCGAAATTTTTGGACGCTCAAAAGTTTCTAACTGATGAAGCTCTTCACGCAACTTTTCTAATCCTTCTTTCGTTACATATTGTATATTTGCCATAACAACAATGTTTAATTAATTTTTTATTAAATAGGTCTTATAAAATAAATAATCCTACACATATGTAATAATATGCGCAGGACTATTTAGTTATTGTACTACAAAGATAATAAAAAAAATACAGCAAATTAAAAATGAAACAATTTATTAAAACGATTCTAAATAAGGTTATTTTGGTTTGTGTTTTTGCTGGCTTATTTCAAGGCTGCAATTCAGATGATGGTACAGTAAGTTGTGTGCCAAATACAATTGTGAATGTATCAATCAATATCAATTTACCATTATATTCTAATCTAAATAATCCAGGAGGATGGGTATATGTTGATGGAGCAACAGCAGGTTCTAGAGGTTTGATTGTGGTACGTACAGCTTCTGGTTTCAAAGCTTACGATCGTAATGCACCGCATATTTGTCCTGGTGCAGAAACCACTCTGTATGTAAAGAATGACATCAGTATTGTGTGTGATGCAGATAATTCTGAATGGATTTTATTGACAGGACAACCTACAAAAGTAGCGAATAGAGCGCCAAGAACATACCAAGTGTATGTAAATGCAAATGGAACGCTTACAATAACGAATTAAATTTTTTATCTAAAGTTTTTTTAATTCACTCAAAAAATAATAATCTTTGCAGGCATCGAAATTATACTTCTTTATTATGCATGCATAAATTTTTCGAATTGTTTTTGAATTAAATTATTTTTAAAAAAAGATAATTTCGTTGTAAAGATTACTCAAATCCATTATTTTTGGTAAATCAAAATTTTATCAATTAAAAAATATTAATAATGAGCATTATTTCGCATATCCATGCAAGACAAATTTTAGATTCTCGTGGTAACCCAACTGTAGAAGTAGACGTGTATACAGAATCAGGTGTTTTAGGTCGTGCAGCTGTTCCATCAGGAGCATCTACAGGAGAGTATGAAGCAGTAGAATTACGTGATGGTGGAGACTTGTACTTAGGTAAAGGAGTTTTGAAAGCTATCGAGAATGTAAATGAAGTGATTGCTCCAGAATTAATTGGTTTTTCTGTTTTCGAACAAAATTTAATCGATCAAGTAATGATTGATTTAGACGGAACTGAAAACAAAGCTAAATTGGGTGCTAATGCAATTTTGGGTGTTTCTTTGGCGGTTGCAAAAGCTGCAGCAGAAGAATTAGGTTTACCATTGTTTAGATACATCGGTGGAGTTAATGCAAACACACTACCAGTTCCAATGATGAATATCGTAAATGGAGGTTCTCACTCTGATGCACCTATTGCGTTCCAAGAATTCATGATTATGCCAGTTCAGGCAGAATCTTTTTCTGACGCTTTACGTAAAGGGACAGAAGTTTTTCATGCATTAAAGAAAATTTTACACGATCGTGGTTTATCTACAGCAGTAGGTGACGAAGGTGGATTTGCACCAACTTTTGATGGTACAGAAGATGCTTTAGATACTGTAATTTCTGCAATAGAAAAAGCAGGTTACAAAGCAGGTGAAGAAATTATGATTGCATTAGATTGTGCATCATCAGAATTCTATCACGATGGAAAATATGACTATACAAAATTCGAAGGAGAGAAAGGAGCTATCCGTACTTCTGCAGAGCAAGCAGCTTATTTAGCAGAATTGACAGAGAAATATCCAATTATTTCTATTGAAGATGGTATGGATGAAAACGATTGGGAAGGTTGGAAAATCTTAACAGATAAAATCGGTAAACGTGTTCAAATTGTTGGAGACGATTTATTGGTAACGAATGTAACTAAATTAGAAAAAGCAATTGATGCTGAAACAGCAAATTCTATCTTAGTAAAATTCAATCAAATTGGTACGTTAACAGAAACGATCAAAGCAGTACAAATGGCGCAAAATGCACGTTATACAGCAGTTATGTCTCATCGTTCTGGAGAAACAGAAGATGCTACAATTGCAGATTTAGCTGTTGCTTTGAACACAGGACAAATCAAAACTGGTTCTGCTTCTCGCTCTGATCGTATGGCGAAATACAACCAATTATTACGTATTGAAGAGATTCTAGGAGAAACTGCAATTTTTCCAGGGCTTAAGGCTTTTAAAGTTAAGCGATAAAATAATTTGAGACTGATATTTATCAGTCTCAAATTAATAAAAAAAGTGTAAATTACGCAATAAATAATATAAACTATAAAATGTCAGATAAGGTAATATTAAATTACAACGGAAATGAGTTGGAGCTACCTGTTACAACTGGTACAATGGATGAAAAATCTATTGATATTTCCAAGTTAAGAAGTGCTACTGGATTAATCACAATGGATCCAGGTTACAAAAATACAGGGGCATGCGAATCTAAAATTACATTTTTAGATGGTGAAGAAGGTAAGTTGATGTACCGTGGATATCCTATTGAACAATTAGCAGAGAAATCTTCTTTCGTAGAAGTAATGTATTTGTTAATCAAAGGAGAATTACCTACACAAGCTGAATTAGATAAATTTATTGCTGATATTAATGAGTATAACTATGTGTCAGAAGATTTAATCAAAATCTTAGATGCATTCCCAAGTTCTGCTCACCCAATGGGAGTATTAACATCTTTAACAGCTGCTTTATCAGCATTCAACCCAAAAGTTGTTGATGTTACTTCTCCAGATGATATGTACAAAGCGGCAGTTACTTTATTAGGTAAATTCCCAGTATTAGCGTCTTGGACACAAAGAAAAATTAAAGGATTACCAGTTAACTACTCTAACGATAAATTATCTTATGTAGAAAACTTTTATCAATTATTATTCAAAAAACCAGGTCAAGAATTAGACTTAGATCCAGTTATTATTGATGCAATTGACAAATTATTAATCTTACACGCAGATCACGAGCAAAACTGTTCTACATCAAGTGTACGTTTAGTAGGTTCTTCTCACGCAGGTTTATTTGCTTCTATCTCTGGTGGTATCTCTGCATTATGGGGACCATTACATGGAGGTGCTAACCAAGCAGTATTAGAAATGTTAGAAGCGATCAAAAATGATGGTGGAGATGTTGATAAATACTTAGCAAAAGCAAAAGATAAAAACGATCCATTCCGTTTAATGGGATTCGGACACCGTGTTTATAAAAACTTTGACCCTCGTGCGAAAATCATCAAAGTTGCAGCGGATAACGTTTTAGAGAAATTAGGAATCAATGATCCTATTTTAGATATTGCGAAAAAATTAGAGCAAGCTGCTTTAGAAGACGAGTATTTCAAATCAAGAAACTTATATCCAAACGTAGATTTCTATTCAGGAATTATTTACAAAGCGTTAGATATCCCAACTGAAATGTTTACAGTTATGTTTGCTGTTGGACGTTTACCAGGATGGATTGCACAATGGATGGAAATGCGCGAAACAAATCAACCAATTGGTCGCCCTCGTCAATTATACACAGGAGCACCATTACGTGATTACGTTGAAATTGAAAACAGATAAGAATTTTCTTATTTATCATATAATCCGAAAATCAAACTTTGATTTTCGGATTTTTTTTAACAATTAATTTTTAGAGATTGTTTGTTTAAAATATGTTAAAACCTTATTTTTAAGTAAATTAAATTTTGTAACCATGAAATTTGAGAAAATACATAATAAAGGTCAAGCGCAAATCTTCGAAAACAAATACCTCGAAATGTTGACAAAAGGTCATCCCGCAGTTATTTGGGGAATGTACATTCCTCTACTTTCCTATTGTATTTATTATGGAATTTCTAGCTACGATTTATCTACAATAACAGTTATTTCAATTTTTTTTGGAGCGATGTTATTTTGGACCTTGTTCGAATATTTTGCGCATCGTTATCTTTTTCATTGGACAGCCGAACAACCAAGTCTAAAACGAATTGTTTACATTTTTCATGGAAATCATCATCATTATCCACGCGATAAACAACGTTTGTTTATGCCTCCAGTTCCAAGTATTCTTTTGGCGTCAATCATTTTCTTGATTCAATATTTAATTTTAGGGAAATATGCTTTTGCTTTCTTTCCTGGTTTTATGATTGGCTATTTATTGTATGCGTCTATGCATTATTTGATTCACGCTGTTGCGCCGCCTTTCAAGTTTATGAAACCACTTTGGCGCAATCATCATTTGCATCATTATAAAGACGAAGAATTAGGTTTTGGCGTTTCCAATACGTTTTGGGATCGTATTTTCGGAACAATGTTCGACTTAAAGAATGAAAAAGAAGACAAAGAAAAAGTAAAAGAATTGATGTTTGAGAAGAAAAGTTAATATGAATAGTATCAAAACTATAATACTTTTATTGTTATTTTCTAATTTGCTTTTTGCTCAAGAAATAAAAGAAAATTTTTCTGCTGAATTAGTGGTTTTAAATGATGAAAATTTAAAAGAAATAATTACGAATATAAATCTTAATGATTATTGTATTAATAAAGGCTATGTTTGGTATTTAAATTATAAAAAAGATTATTTACAATTATCAAGTATTTCTAGATACAAACTTTATGGAATAAAGACTAATTATTATGCAACTATGATTAATAATAACCTTATTTTCATAAGATTAAATAAAGAAAATGATTCGATTTTTAAGAAGTTAGGATTCAGGATTAATTTAAATGATTTCAAATCAAATATAATCTCAACTGGACCTCATACTACTTCTTGGTATTTTAAAAAGGTAAATGAAAAAACAGAATTGGTAAAAGAAAATATCTTTCCATGTGTTTATAATTAGATGTTTGAGAAGAAAAGTTAATTTTTCGTATCTTCCGTCAAATTAAGTTTACACAAAAAATGAAAAAATATACTTTACTTGCGATTGGACTGCTTGCATTCAATCAAGCAAACGCGCAATATTCTAAAGAAAATCAAAAGAAATATGTCGAAGAATTAGCTTCTGATGCTATGCAAGGTCGAAAATTTGGAACACCCGAAAATCGATTGGCTGCTGAATTGATTGCTGAAAAATTCAAACAAAATAAATTAAAACCTTGTGTTGGTGATTCATATTTAATCGAATTTGAATATAAAGGGAAAACGGGACAAAATGTTTGTGGAATCAAAGAAGGGAAATCGTCTGATATTTATGCTGTTGGTGCGCATTTTGATCATGTTGGAACAGATGACAAAGGTGAGGATAAAATTTATAATGGAGCGGATGATAATGCGAGTGGAACTTCGGCTGTAATGGCTTTGTCTGATTATTTCAAAAATAAAAAAGTTAAGCAAACCATGATGTTTATGGCTTTTGATGCTGAAGAAATTGGATTAATTGGTTCTAAAATGTTGGTAGAAAATACAGATTTTCAATCATATTTACCAAATATGAAAGTGATGTTGAATCTTGAAATGATTGGAACTGTTTCTGCTTTTGGTGAAGGAAAAGTGTATATGACAGGTAGCGATCGTTCGGATTTGATGAATTTGATGAATAATAATTCTACTAAAACATTCAAAGTTGAAAACGACCCTTATTTGCAGCAACAATTATTTTATCGTTCGGATAATGTAAATTTTGTGAATCATAAAGTGGTATCGCATGCGCTTTCTTCTGTAAACATGGAGAATCAACATCATTATCATCAAAAAAACGATGAAGTTTCGGTGATTAATTTCGAAAATCTGTCAGAGATTACACAAGGAATTGGACATTCTTTATACGAAATGATGAAGAAAAATATTCAACCAAAATATAACAACTAATGGATAAAGCAATTAATATTGTTAGTATTGCGGTTATTGTAATTTTATTGTTAGCGTTTTTATCAGAAAAATTTTTCCCAATAAGAGGTCTTGAATTGTTTTATGAGAAAAAGTTTTATCTCGCAATTATCTATTTAATTTTAAGAGTTTCCAGAATTTATATTCTTAGAAAATCAAAATAAATTTTTAAATCCGTTCCAATTTCAGAACGGATTTTTTAGTACCTTTTATTTACTTAAAATAAATGTATGGAAGGTTATTTAGAAATTGTTTTGCGCTGTATTTCGGTGTATTTTTTTATGTTAATTGCACTTAGAATTTTTGGTAAACAGCAATTATCCCAATTAAATACGGCCGATGTAATCTTAATTTTATTAATTAGTAACGCTGTACAAAATGCAATGGTTGGTTCAGATTCGAGTTTGCAAGGAGGATTGATAGCAGCTTTTGTATTGTTTCTTTTAAATTTTATTGTCAAAAGAATAATGTTGAAAAATAAATTTTTAGGAAACTTAATTGAACAAAAATCTGAAATTTTAATTCGTAATGGAAAAGCTGATTTTACGATGTTGAGCAAATTGGGAATTAATTCGGAAGAATTGAACGAAGCAATGCGCGAACATGGTGTGGAGCATATCAAAGATGTAAAATTGGCAATGATGGAGATTGACGGAAATATTTCAATCGTCACAACAGATAAAAATCAGTTTAAGGAAACACATTATAAACGCAAACATAATCACAAAAATTTGCAAGGAACTAATTAACAGAATATGGAAAATAATTTAGTAAACGGGATTATCAAACAATTCCAGTATTATAAACATTTGGGTGAAAAAACATTTTCACAATTAACGGATGAAGAATTGTTTTGGCAATACAATGAAAACTCAAATAGCATTGCGATTATCGTGAATCATCTTTCAGGAAATATGTTGTCGCGTTGGACTGATTTTTTGACAACAGATGGTGAAAAAGAGTGGCGAAATCGTGATGAAGAATTTGAAGATACAATCAAAACTAAAGAACAACTTTTAGATAAATGGGAGAAAGGTTGGAAGTATTTGTTTGATGCTTTAGCACAAATCAAAACCGACGAAGATTTACAGCAAATTATTTATATCCGAAATGAAGGACATACAATAATAGAAGCGATTAATCGTCAATTGGCGCATTATCCGTATCATGTTGGTCAAATTGTTTTTATAGGAAAATTAATAAAGGACAATGAATGGAATTCACTTTCGATTCCGAAGAATAAATCAGCAGATTATAATCAAACGAAATTCTCTTCCGATAAAAAAACTCAACATTTTACAGATGAGTTTTTGAAATAAATTTTAGTTAAAGTGTTTTTAATTGAATTATTTATCTTAACTTACATAAGAAACTTAGGTATATGAAAGATGTTCAATTTTATAAAGGAACTCTGCAACCGATTATTTTAAAACTATTACAAGATCATAAAAGAATGTATGGTTATGAAATCATTCAAAAAATTAGAATTTTAACGCAAGATGAATTTGAGTTAAAAGAGGGTGCATTGTATCCTATTTTACATAAGCTGGAAGCTGAGAATATAATTGAAGTGGAAGCTGAGCGAGTAGAAGGTCGAATAAGAAAATATTATAAGTTGACTGAGTTTGGAACTAAAGAATCTGTAAAAAGAATTCAATTGTTAACAGAAACAATGCTACAAATCCAAAAATTATTGAACCCTAAATTGATTTAATCATGAGAAAAATTTCTGCTTTTGAAGTTCAAAAATTAATCGATTTTACGCGTCAGCATTATGTTGAGTATTATGATTTGCAATTGGAATTAGCCGATCATTTGGCTTGTGGAATTGAAGAACAATGGGAAACAAATGAAACTATAACTTTTGAAGATGCTTTACAAAATGAATTTAAGAAGTTTGGAATATTTGGTTTTTCTGAAATTGTAGATAAAAGAAGGTTTGCGCTTCAAAAAAAATACAATAATTTAATTTGGAAAGTGATGAAAAGTCATTTACTTACTTTTCAGTATTTTATTTTTGTTATGAGTGGAATATTATTGTTTAATTTGATAGCTTTTAAATATAGTAAAATTGCTATTTTAAGTACGATTGTTTTATTTTTTGGATTATTTATTTATCGATATATAAGGTTACAAAAAAAATATCGTCAAAAATTAAGTGTGAAAAATAGAAAACTGATTTTACAAGAGCTTATTTTTAAAAATCTTTATATCATCTCGTTTGCATTTTCTTTGTTTAATCTAAGTTTGCAGGTTTTGATTCATCTTGATAATAACCAAATTATTTTAAATATTGTATTTTCGATTATATTTAGTTTTATCTTTTTACTTTTTTATGTAACCTGTTATTTTTTACCGAATAAAGAAGAAGAAATACTTAATGAATTTTATCCTGAATATCAGTTAATAAAATAAAAAAGCTCCATTCGGAGCTTTTAGTTTATGCTTGACTTTCGTCTTTTTGTAATAATAATTTATAAATTAATCCACCTACAATTGCTCCAGCGATTGGTGCTACCCAGAATAACCATAATTGCGTTAAAGGTTCGCCGCCTACAAAAATAGCTTGTGATGTAGAACGGGCAGGATTTACAGATGTGTTAGTGATTGGAATAGAAATTAAATGAATTAATGTTAAAGCCAAACCAATTGCAATTCCAGCAAATTTTCCGTTTGCAAATTTATCTGTAGCACCTAAAATAACAATTAAGAAGAAGGCTGTTAAGACAAATTCAATTAGAAAAGCAGATAACATGCTATAACCATGTGGAGAAAAGGCTCCATATCCATTGGAAGCGAATGCACCAGCTTTGGTATTGTCAATTGCAAAATCTGAGTTTCCAGATGAGATTAAGTATAATACACCAGCTGCAGCAATTGCTCCGAGTACTTGTGAAATAATATAAGGAATAAGTTGTTTTCCATCAAATCGTCCTCCAGCAAATAATCCGAAAGAGACAGCAGGGTTGAAATGTCCTCCAGAAATATGACCAACTGCATAAGCCATTGTTAATACAGTAAGACCAAATGCTAATGCAACACCAGCGTAACCAATTCCTAATTCGGGAATACCAGCTGCAAAGATTGCACTACCACAACCTCCGAAAACTAACCAAAAAGTACCGAAAAACTCGGCAGCATAATTTTTCATAAATGTTTTAATATTAAAAGTTTAGTTAGAATGAATTTAAAAAAAAAATTAAGAAATACAAACATTTTAAACATTTAAATTATTTCAATAAAAAAAATCGCTCCGATTTCTCAGAGCGATTTGTATTTAAAAATATATTCTTTCTAGAATAATTAATCCATATAGGCTTCGATAGGAGCACACGTACAGATTAAGTTACGATCTCCGAAAGCATCATCTATACGAGATACTGTTGCAAAGAATTTACGTTCGCGAACCCATTCTAATGGGAAAGCAGCTTTTGAACGTGTATAAGGATATTCCCACTCATCAGCAGTTAATAAGTGCTGTGGGTGAGGTGCATTGTGTAAAACATTGTTGTCAGCTGGATAATCTCCGTTTGCAACTTCATCAATTTCTTGACGGATAGCAATTAAAGCATCACAAAAACGATCTAATTCTGCTTTATATTCAGATTCTGTTGGCTCAACCATTAAAGTTCCAGCAACTGGGAAAGATACTGTTGGTGCGTGGAATCCGTAATCAATTAAACGTTTTGCGATATCTGTAACTTCAACACCAACTTTCTTGAATGGACGACAATCTAAAATAAATTCGTGTGCAACTACATTGTTAGCATTCGTGTAAAGAATATCGTAATGACCTTCTAAACGAGTTTTCATGTAGTTTGCATTTAAGATTGCTCCTTGTGTCGCTTTTACTAAACCTTCAGCTCCTAACATTAAGATGTAAGAGTAAGAAATTGGTAAAATAAATGCAGAACCGTAAGGTGCAGCAGCAAATGTATTTTGAGCTTCTTTTCCACCAGTCTCGATGATTGGAGAAGATCCTAAATAAGGTGCTAAGTGTGCTTTAACACAGATAGGTCCTACTCCAGGTCCACCACCACCGTGAGGAATAGCGAAAGTTTTGTGTAAGTTTAAGTGACAAACGTCTGCTCCAATATTACCAGGAGAAGTTAAACCAACTTGTGCATTCATGTTAGCACCGTCCATATAAACTTGTCCTCCGTATTCGTGAATCATTGTAGTTACTTCTTCAATGTTGCTATCAAAAGCTCCGTAAGTAGAAGGGTAAGTAATCATTAAAGCAGCTAAGTTATCTTTGTGTAACTCACATTTTGCTTTTAAATCTTCTAAATCTGTTTCTCCAGATTCTAAGTTTTTAACAACGACTACTTTCATACCAGCCATTGCAGCAGAAGCAGGGTTGGTACCGTGAGCAGATTGTGGAATTAAAGCAACATTTCTGTGACCTTCTCCACGAGCTTCGAAGTACGAACGGATAACCATTAATCCTGCATATTCTCCTTGTGCACCAGAGTTTGGTTGTAAAGAAGTTGCATCAAAACCAGTAATTACAGATAAGTAATCTTCTAAGTTTTTGATTAATGTTTGGTATCCTACAACTTGTTCTTTAGGTGTAAAAGGGTGTACATTACCCATTCTTTCCCAAGACATATGTAATAACTCAGTCGCAGCATTTAATTTCATTGTACAAGAACCTAATGCAATCATCGATTGATTTAATGCTAAATCTTTACGCTCTAAACGTTTGATGTAACGCATTAATTCAGTTTCTGTGTGGTATGAATTAAAGTTTGGATGAGTTAAGAAGTCAGACGTTCTGATTAATTCAGCTGGTAAGTACGATTCTTCCACTTCAAATTCAAAACCTTCTTCAGTATTTTTAATTGTAGCAAAAACGCTTAAGATTTCGAAAATATCTTCTTCAGTTGTCATTTCGTCAACAGTGATAGAGATTTTTCCTTTCTCGAAACCGTTTACGTTAATGTCTTCTTCAGCAAAAATTTTAACAATTTCATCTGAATTTTCAACTTCAATTTGTACAGTATCAAAGAAGTTTGTGTTCGTTACATTGTATCCTAAATGAACTAATCCACCTTGTAAAATTCCTGCTTTGGCGTGAATTTCATTCGCGATGAATTTTAATCCGTCTTTTCCGTGGTAAACCGCGTAGAAAGATGCCATAACAGCTAATAAAACCTGAGCAGTACAAATGTTAGAAGTTGCCTTCTCACGTTTGATGTGTTGCTCACGAGTTTGTAAAGCCATACGTAAAGCATAGTTTCCTAAACGATCCTGAGAAGCTCCAATGATACGACCTGGAATTACACGTTTGTAATCTTCTGTACATGACATGAAAGCTGCGTGTGGTCCACCGTATCCCATTGGAACACCAAAACGTTGTGATGTACCTACAACAATTTCAGCTCCCCATTCACCTGGAGGTGTTAATAAAGTTAGCGCTAATAAATCAGTTGCAACAGCCACTTTAACATTTACTTCATTTGCTTTCTCTACGAAAGTTTTGTAGTTGTTGATTTGACCACCTTTTCCGATGTATTGAACGATAGCTCCAAAATATTCTTCAGTAATTTCAGTTGTTTCGAAATTTCCAACAACTAATTCAATTCCTAAACCGTGTGCTTTCGTTTCCAAAACCGCTACAGATTGAGGGAATAAATTATCTGCTACAAAAAATTTGTTGACATTGTTTTTCTTTTGATCACGAGAACGAGATTCAAATAACATGTGCATTGCTTCACCACATGCAGTACCTTCGTCTAATAAAGATGCATTTGCGATAGGTAAACCTGTTAAATCAGAAATAACAGTTTGGAAATTTAATAAAGCTTCTAAACGTCCTTGCGCAATTTCCGCTTGGTATGGTGTATAAGCTGTGTACCAACCAGCATTTTCTAATACATTACGTTGAATTGGCGCTGGTAAAATTGTACCATAATATCCATATCCAAGATAATTTTTTACTTTTTTATTTTTTGAAGCGATTTCAGCTAAATGATTAATTGTTTCAAACTCAGATAAAGCTTCTGGTAAATCTAAATCATTTTTTAACTTGATGTTGTGAGGTAATGTAGAATCAATTAAAGAATCAATAGAATCTTTCCCAATTACAGAAAGCATTTCAGCTGCTTGCTGCGCATTGTTTCCAATATGTCTAATGGAAAAATCGTTTGTGTTCATTGTGTTTGCGCTATGTTTATTTTCGCGTAAAAATACGTTTTTTTATCTTAAAATAAAAGTGAATAACAATCTTAAAAATTAATTGAATGAATAGATTAGAATTTTATTTTTTTAGAAATAAATGTGAATAAAAACTTTCTTTTTTTTCAAAAAATAGTAATATTGGCAATAGAATTGAGATAAATAATTCGGTAGAATTTCTTAAATTTATTCTACGTTTAAAAAAATCTATGAAAACAAACGATTTTATGGAACTTAATGAAAATACTTCTGAAGTCAAAAAAGAAAAAAAATTTCCATTCTTAAAGAAATTGGAAATAATGATGGAAGAGGCGAAATTAGAGGATGCGAAAAAATCTAAAATGAAACGTGTTCATAAAAAAGGCAATTCGCAAATCGCTAAAAAAATGGGAGAAGAAGCTGTAGAAATGGTTATTGCTTCGGAACAAGACAATGATGATAACTTTTTGGAAGAATCGGCAGATGTTTTCTTTTATTACCTTATGGCTTTACATGCACGTGGTTTTGAATTGAAAGATGTTTTGGAGATTTTAAAGAAAAGGCACAAAAAATAATTAACACACACTAATATGCAAAAGGGCGGAACGTCGATGAAATTAATAATTGCTGCTGCAATTGTTATTTTTTCTCTTATAAAATATTTTTCTTCTTCAGAAGTCAATGAAATTACAGGCGAAAAGCAATATATTTCATTAACCAAAGATGACGAAATTGCGATGGGAATTAATTCGGCTCCGCAAATGGCACAAGAGTTTGGTGGACTATCTCGAAATGCTCAATTCCAGGAGCTTGTAAAACGAGTAGGCGCGAAAGTGGTTAATAATAGTGATGCGCGCAAAACCAATTATCCATTTCAGTTTTATGTGTTAGCAGATAATCGAACTGTAAATGCTTTTGCATTGCCTGGTGGACCAATTTTTATTACCGAAGCCTTGTTGACTCGTTTGCAAAACGAAGATCAATTGGCTGGAGTTTTGGGACACGAAGTTGGTCACGTTATTGCGCGCCATAGTGCAGAACAAATGTCGAAACAAGAGCTTTCGCAAGGAATTGCAGGTGCGGCTGGCGTTGCCGCTGGAGATGCAAATTCGGCTTATTATGCACAAGTTGTGGCAAATATGGTGAATATGAAATATGGTCGTGATGATGAATTGGAGTCTGATGATTTGGGCGTTCGATTTATGATTCAGGCAGGATATAATCCAGAAGCATTGATTGGTGTAATGGATATTTTGGAAGAAGCTTCGGGAGGAAGCCAAGTTCCAGAATTCCAAAGTACACATCCATCACCATCAAATCGTCGCGAAAAAATAAAAGCTGCCATTGAGAAATATAAAAATCAGTAGATTTTAATTCGTTGTAATGATAAGAAATATACTTCTATTAGTTCTTTTATTCACAAATATTACATTTTCTCATGCTCAAGATTATGATCAAATCAGCAAAGAAATTTGTAAATCATTTAAAAAGAAAAAACCAGCTAAAAATTTATTTGATTTTAATAAATACCTCAATTCTGAAGCAGAAGACTTTTTAATATCAGATGTAAACATCTTTCAGTTCAATCTACAAAAGAGTTTGATTAAAAATTGTACTGAATTTCCTTTTATTGAAAATTATTCTTTGGTTCCTTTTTCAAATGTTGTTGATTTAGAAAAAGTCTTTAATAGAGAAGAGTTAGCAAAACTTGAAAAACAATTAAAGAAAATTCAAAAGACCAATCGTTTTCAGCTATTTATAATTTCTACAGATGATTATTTTCCAAATGAAAATATAACAGATTATTCATTTTCAATCCTTAATAACAATAGTTCTGATCGATTTCAAAAGGGAAATATGATAATTGTGTTTAATTTAAAATCAAGAGAAGTTAGAATTTCGACGAATGATATTGCTCGAAATATAATTTCTGACGATTTTTCTCAAAAGCTAATTGATGAGGTAGTTGTTCCAAACTTTAGTGAGGAAAAGTATTTTAAAGGAATCAATGAAGCTATTGTAAAAATTAATGAAAAAATAGTTGTAGAAGATTAAATAATTTAAACAGAGGTTAATAAAATGAAAGTACATTTTTCATTCCTTGAAGTTTTATATCTTGCTCAAGTCATTTGTTGTTTTTTATTTATTAAATACACAGATGGATTAGGCTATATGCAAGGAAATGATTTTTATTATACTTCCCAATTACAATCTTCTGGAGGTGAAGATGAAGTTTCAATTTATAGTTTAGGATTGATAACAATACTATTTTTATTCATTAGCATTCTTTCAAAAAGGAAATATAGAGTATTATCATTTTATTTGTTGTTTGCTTATTTTTCGCTTTTTTAATTCAAATGGGAGAAATAGATTCAACAATATTAAATGGAAACTTTGTTCTCTTGATAATTGTAGTAATAAACCTTTTATTGACTTTTTATTTTTGGGTAATTCTTTTTAAGAAGATTAAAAACTATTTGAATCAAGAAGTTTAAAACTTAATCTAAAAACTTCGCTTTTAATTCAGGAGTAGGTAACCAACAACTTTCTTGTTTTCCAAACCAACGATAACGATTTTTCGCAATAAAACTATAAACCACATCGCGCAAAGGCTTTGGAACAATCATAAAAATAGTCAACCACGAAGTTATTCCGTCCAAATATTTAGCAATTTTTAGCGCAGCAGATGATTTGGTATAAAATTTATCATCTTCAATAAAAACGATAGAATCAAATTGAGCGGCATCCAAATTATTTTCTTTCAAAAAATTTTGTCCAAAATCAGATTGTAATGAAGCAAACTGAAATTGATTTTTATTGTCATGTTCAATCACAAACTGAACAGATTGATTGCATAAATTGCAAATTCCATCAAACAAAATAATTTTCCTCGTTTTCATACAATAAATATACGCTAAAAGTAGCTAAACTCTAAAGGTTATTTTTAAATTAGCCAAAATTAACAATCAATCATGTTTAGCGAATATTTATTCCGAAAAGTTGATAATTCTCCACTTGTAATTTTCCGAATAATCTTTGGTTTATTAATTGTTGCAGAATGTTGGGGAGCCATTTTTACAGGTTGGGTACAAACAAATTTTGTTGAACCGCACATTACATTTTCGTTCATCGGATTCGAGTGGACAAATGTTTTCTTGGGACAAAATATGATTTATTTGTACGTGCTCATGGGAATTTTAGGCTGGTTTATCGTGTTTGGATTTGCTTATCGATTTTCAATTATCGTATTTTCTATTTTATGGTCGTTGACGTATTTCATGCAAAAAACAAGCTACAACAACCATTATTATCTGTTTATGCTAGTTTCGTGGATGATGACGATAATTCCTGCGCATCATTTCTTTTCGATTGATAGTTTGATTTTTCCGAAAATAAAACGTCTAACCATGAGAAATTGGGTACCAACTTTATTCATTATTCAGTTATTGATTGTGTACACTTTTGCCGCTTTTGCGAAGATTTATCCAGATTGGTTTAACGGAGTTTTTTTACAAATGAAATTCCACGAATATGGCGATTTATTGACGACAAAATATAATCTTGTTGGTTTAGGAAAAGTTGTAAGTAGTTTAGAGTTTGCGCAAGTGTTTGCTTGGGGTGGTTTCTTTTTTGATTTATTGATTATTCCTGCAATGTTGATGAATAGAACGCGTGGAATCGCTTTCAAATGTGCTGTAGCCTTTCATATTTTCAATTCTGCAGTTTTCGGGATTGGAATATTTCCTTTCTTTGCTTTGGCAATGTTAATTTTCTTTTATGATCCCGTTAAGATTCAGGAAGTTATTTTTCCTAAAAAATCATTTATGATGGATCGTTCAGATGATGATAATTTATTGACAACTCGTCGTGTCATGTTCTCTTATTTGATGTTTTTCTACGTAGTTTGGCAAATATATTTACCTGTTCGCCATTACTTTATTCCCGGAAATGTTTTTTGGACAGAGGAAGGTCATCGCATGGCTTGGCGAATGATGTTGCGTAATAAAGCGGGTGAAGTTGTGGTATATGTTTCGAAACCAGATCCACAGAAAAAAGGTAAATTCTTGAAACGCGAGAAAGTAGATTTGACTAAATATCTAACCTTTAAACAAATGTCAAAAATGGCGGTTAGCCCAGATATGATGTGGCAATTTGCACGTTATGTAAAATATGATTATGCGAAAAATGGTGTGAAAGATGTCAAAGTTTTTGTGGATGCAAAAGTTTCTGTCAATGGTAGCGATTATTATCAATTTACAAATCCAAATTACAATTTAGCTTACACAACTTGGAGTTATTTTGGACATCAAAAATGGATTCAGCCAACACCAAAAGAGTTGAATTTATCTTATTTTGAATAAATTTATGTAACTTTATAGGACAACAATCAAAGAAATACAATTATGAAATATACATTATTCGCAATAGCTTTTTCGGCTTTATTATTTTCTTGTGGTAATAAGGAAGATAATGGAGTAAGTGCTTACAAAGGTTTGGATAAGCAAAAGCAAGAACAAAAAGATTTGGATAGTATTGGGAAGGAAGCGCAACAAACGTTTGATGATTTCAAATTGGCGTTGTCGATGAAAGATACAACGACAACTAATTTTATTGTCAAACAAATGTATGATATCCCAAATGCGACACAAAAAGAGCATATTTGGATTCGTGATGTATATTCGGATAACGATCAATTAAAAGGAATTGTAGACAACGTTCCGCAATACACAAAATTGGTGAAACACAATGATACAGTTGTGATTGATCCGACTAAATTATCGGATTGGATGTATTATAAAGGTGATAAAATGATTGGAGGATTTACAATAAAATATATGCGTAGTAAAATGACTGATGCGCAGAAAAAAGAGTTTGATAAACAATATAAAGTAAAATTTGAGGATTAATTTCTGCTCAAAAAATAATAAAATCAAAAAGGCAATCTTTCGTTAGATTGCCTTTTAATTTTGAAATTATTTTCCTTAATCAATCAAAGACAATTGAATTTTACGTTTTTCTGTATCAATTCCAATTACGGTTACTTCAATTTGTTGACTCAAATGCACTTTTGAATTTACATCTGAAATAAATTCATTCGAAATTTTAGAAATATGAATCAAACCATTTTCTTTGATTCCTATATCTACAAAACAGCCAAAATTGGTAATATTATTAATAATTCCAGGAACTTTCATGCCCAATTGCAAATCTTCGAATTTCTTTAATCGTTGATCAAAACTAAAAACTTTTGCAGTAGAACGCGGATCTAAACCAGGTTTTTCAAGTTCTTTTTTAATATCTTCTAAAGTTGGTAAACCTACTTTTTCGGTAATATATTTGGTTAAATCAAGTTGATTAATCAATTCTTTATTTTGAATCAAATCTTTCAAATCAACTTTCAAATCTTTCGCCATTTTCTCTACAAGTGTATACGATTCTGGGTGAACAGCAGAATTATCTAACGGATTTTTTGCATTCGGAATTCGTAAAAAAGCAGAAGCTTGTAAGAATGCTTTTTCACCCAAACGAGGAACTTTTAGTAACTCTTTTCTCGAATTAAATGCACCATTTTCGCTTCGATATTCTACAATATTTTCAGCCATTTTTTCACCAATTCCTGCAACATAATTTAGTAAATGTTTGCTTGCTGTGTTCAGATTTACACCAACTTTGTTTACACAGAAAGAAACAACATCATCCAACTCATTTTTCAATAAAGTTTGATCGACATCATGTTGATACTGACCAACTCCAATCGATTTTGGCTCTATTTTTACTAATTCTGCCAAAGGATCTTGTAAACGGCGGCCTATAGAAACAGCACCGCGAACGGTAACATCTTTATCCGGAAATTCGTCGCGCGCAATTTTAGAAGCCGAATAAACCGAAGCACCAGCTTCATTTACAACAAAAACTTTTAGTGGACGATCAAATGCAATATTCTGAACCAAATTTTCAGTCTCGCGAGAAGCTGTTCCATTTCCTATCGAAATTGCATCGATATTATAAGCATTGATAAGCGATTTTAGTTTTTTGATGGCTTGTGTTTTTTCATTTTGAGGCGCATGCGGATAGATGTTTTCGTTGTGCAACAAATCACCTTGCTCATATAATACAACCACTTTACAACCCGATTTGTAACCAGGATCTATCGCTAAAATTCGTTTTTCTCCCAGAGGTGGCGCCAAAAGCAATTGATTTAAGTTTTTCGAAAAAACATTTATTGATGTTTCATCTGCTTTTTGTTTTGCTTCTTTCAACACTTCATTCGAGATTGAAGGAGCCAAAAGTCGTTTGTATGCATCTT
Organism: Empedobacter sp. UBA7611; assembly: GCF_002484365.1. Taxonomy (NCBI): domain Bacteria; kingdom Pseudomonadati; phylum Bacteroidota; class Flavobacteriia; order Flavobacteriales; family Weeksellaceae; genus Empedobacter; species Empedobacter sp. UBA7611. Next base: position 42,398 of record NZ_DLJR01000025.1, on the reverse strand, counting down.
TTATAGCTTCTTCAATAACCCAAGAAACTTCTGGTTGAATAGATTTGATCAACGTGTATTCAAGAAATTTGAAGGCTTCTTTTTTATCAATTGATACATTTACTTTCAAGAAGCCTTCATTTTCGCCGCGTAAAATAGCCAATAATCGGTGAGAAGCAATTTTTTTCAATAGTTCTTCGTATTCAAAATAGTTCGAGTATTTAGCCGAATCTTCATCATCTATTTTAGATTTTATTAGTTTACTTTCAATCAAAGCAGATTTTCTGAAAATATCTCGCAATCGATGACGCACATACTCATTTTCATTGATCCATTCTGCAATAATATCTTGCACACCTGCAAAAGCATCTTCGATACTTATCACATCTTCATTTAGATATTTTTTTGCTAAATCATCCAAATCAGGAATATTATTTTGCTTCATGATGATTTTTGCCAAAGGCTCTAAACCTTTTTCTTTTGCAATGGTTGCACGTGTTTTTTTCTTCTTTTTATAAGGAAGATATAAATCTTCTAATTGAACCAAATCAAAACTTTTCTGAATACGTTGTTGTAATTCGTTACTCAATTGATTCTGCTCTTCCAATGTTTTTAAAATAAATTCTTTTCGAGAAACAATTTCATTGTATTGATTTTGCAGTTTTTTTATAGCAGAAATTTGAACTTCATCAAGATTTCCTGTGACCTCTTTTCTATATCTTGCAATAAAGGGTATGGTATTATCTTCATTCAAACAATTTACTGTATTGTTGATTGATTTTTCTGAAATAGAATTAAGATGTTGATGAATGTATTGAATCAAATTCATGTTAAAAGTTTGGCCTTGCAAATTACTATTTTTCACAAATATAAAAAATAGCATGTTTTATTTATATAGGTCGTATTTAATAGAGTATTTTTTTATATAATAATCTAAATATTTAGAGTTTTTTATATCAGTCTTATTTTAAATAAAAAAGAATAATAAAAAATTTCTAAAAAGTTTTGGTATTTATTAAATTATTTCTAAATTTGACCATAGGTAGTAGAGAGTAAGATTGATTTTTTTTAATGTTAAATTTATACTTACTAGTGTAAGTTTTTTTTAAAATCAATTGGGTTTAAGCTGAGGAGCTTAAACCCGTTTTTTTTTTTATACAACTTTCTTATCTTTGAGCAAAGATATCTACAAAATGGCTCGTATAAAATTAGATTTTTTAGACAAATTTTTATTTTCAACAATAATACCAGTACGCATAACTGATCTCAATTATGGAAATCATTTGGCAAACGATAAAGTATTGTCCATTATACATGAATCGCGAATTCAGTTTTTTCAACATTATGGCTATTCGGAATTAGATTTTGGAGGTGTAAGCGTGATTATGGGTGATGTTGCGATTGAGTATAAAAATCAAGCTTTTTATGGCGATGAATTGTTGATTGAGATTGGTGTGCAAGATTTTTCGCGTGTTAGTTTTGATGTAATCTATAAAATTTCTACAAAAGATAAATTAATTGCAAAAGCGAAAACAGGAATTGTGACCTTCGATTATCAGCAAAATAAAGTGGTTGAGGTTCCTCAAAAGATAAAAGATCTTTTTGAAGTTGTATAATCTTATAAATTAATTACGCTAATCATTTAAGTCTTTGTAAATTTGCACCGAGTTATGAAGATTTTACCATATAAAAATTTATTTGTCGGAATTACCGACACATTGCAACAAATTTTCTTCGAAGGAAAATATGCAGATAAAGAAGTTGAGCGAACATTGAAATCGAATAAGCAATGGGGAGCGCGCGATCGTGCTTTTATTGCCGAAACGGTTTACGATTTAGTTCGTTGGAAACGTTTGGTTGAAGGGGCAATGAGCCGTCCGCTTTCTCCTGATACAATTTGGGAGTTTGTTGGAACTTGGTTTGCTTTAGATCCAGAGCAAACGTTACCAAAATGGGAAGAATTTCAAAAAATCTATCCAAAAGAAGTCTTGAAAAGACATCACAATTCGTCTAAAAATATTGCGGTTGCAGAATCGTATCCAGATTGGATGTTCGAGTTAGGAGAGAAGTCGTTGGGAAATCGTTGGTTAGATGAAGTGCATGCAATGAACTCGCAAGCACCAACAGTTTTACGTGTGAATTCCTTGAAAACAGACCGTAAAACATTACAAAAAGCGTTGAAGGAGCGTAGAATAAAAACGAAAGTTTTATCGAAATATCAAGATGCTTTAGAGCTAGAAGAGAAAACAAATATTTTCCGTACAGATGAATTTCAGAATGGTTGGTTCGAAGTTCAAGATGCAGGATCGCAATTGATTGCGCCGTATTTACGTGTTCAACCAGGAATGCGTGTGGTAGATGCTTGTGCTGGTGCCGGAGGAAAAACATTGCATTTAGCTGCTTTGATGGAAAACAAAGGGCAAATTATTGCAATGGATTTGTACGATTGGAAATTGAAAGAATTGAAACGCCGTGCAAAACGTAACAATGTTCAGAATGTACAAACAAAGGTGATTGAAGCAAAAACAATCAAGCGTATGGAGAATTCTGCTGATCGCTTATTGATTGATGCACCTTGTTCTGGAATGGGAGTTTTGAAACGTAATCCTGATGCAAAATGGAAATTAAGACCAGAATTTATTGACGAAATATTAGCAACACAAGAAAAAATATTAGCTGATTATTCTAAAATCATTAAAGTTGGAGGAATGATGGTTTATGCAACTTGTTCTATTTTACCACAAGAAAATGAGCAGCAAGTAGAAAAATTCTTGAAGAATAATCCAAATTATAAAATGGTTTCAGATAAAATGCATTATCCATCTCAAACTAATTATGATGGATTCTACATGGCTTTGATTGAAAGAATTTCTTAAGCTGTTAATTATTATAAGATACAAAAGACTAAGTGAAAGCTTGGTCTTTTTTTGTTACAATAATTATTTTATCTTAAATCTAACTCGTCTATTTTCAAAATTTTTCCAATCAATACAATTTGCAGCAGGATTGCATTCTTTGTGTTTCAAGTCTGAAAAACCTTTAGCGGAAATTGAAAATCGATTTTTATTTAAGCCTTTTTCTATCAAATAATTCAACACAGCGTTTGCTCTTCGTTGTGATAAATCTATATTGTAAGATTCTGTTCCAACCGCATCTGTATGACCTTCGATAACAAAATGATGTGATGGATTTCGTTTCATAATTGCAACAACTTCATTCAATTTTGGATAATCAATAGCTCTGATTTCAGCTTTATCAAAATCAAATTCGACGGTTTCCATTAAATAATTTGAATAATCTTGAACATAATTTCCAATCTTTTTATCACTCAAATTGCTTTCTGGACAACCATTTCCAAAACGATTTCCTTTTATATACGGACATTCATCTTCGATATCCATCACGCCATCGCCATCTGTATCATAATCATTGTTGTAATTTTCTATATTTCCTTTCTGGATCAATAAATTATAAGGTGTTGAAATGTTAAATTCAGTTCCAATTTTCTCAATTTCTTTTCGATATCGTCCATCTTTTTTGCACATTTCACCGCAACGTTCCTCATCTTTTAAGAGATAATCAATTTTTTGTTTTGCCCAATAAAACTTAATTGCTTCGGTAAATTCACTTGGATTTGGTTGTTTGATTTCAAAATTTTGAGTGAAATTTTGGTTCGATTGATTACCAATAATTTCTATTTTTTTTGGATAACGACGATTACAATCGCGTGAAACAAAATTGACAGAATTTTGAGCTAAATACGTATTGAAATTCTTCGGAAACGTTTCGTTGAGGTTGATTTGGGATGATTGAACTTTAAGATGATAAATAGAAGAATTCAAAACAGCTTGCTGAAATTGTGTTATTTTCTGATTCAATTCTCTTGGTTCATTGACCGTAATCGGAAGCGTTCCTGTTGCCAAACTAATAAAATTCATCGCATGATAATCCAATTCTTTTCCAATTCCTAATGTTATAAATTGTGTGTCTTTTGCATAATTTCGGAGTGAATTGTAAACCGTTTCATTCAAATTTATCGCTCCATCAGAAATAATTGCAATGATTCGTTTATAATTTTTATCAAAAGGATTTTTCTGAATTTGCTCTATTGCTTCATCCAATAATTTTTCGCCAGTTCCACTCAAAGAATTAATTTTTTCTAAAGCTAAATTGATGTTTTCTTTCGTTGGAAATTGAGAAGAATTAAAAATTAATTCATTTTTCGTAGAATAAACCAACACATTAAATTTATCTGTTTCGTTTAGATTTGGAAGAAGTTGATTCATCAATTTTTTGGAAGTTTCAATTGGTTGATTCATCATAGAACCAGAAGCATCCAAAACGAACAAAAATTCTCGTGGAGCATTATATTTAGAAGGATTATTTGCAGGTTCAATTGTTCCTAAAAAATAATCGCAACCATTTTCAGTAAACGTTTCAATTCCGGTTTGTAGTTCATTTTTTGTATAAGCATATTGAAGAGTTGGAATCTTTTTATCGGAATTTTTTGAAACATAATTTCGATCATCTTCCTTTGAAAATTTTAAATCAGAAACAATTTTTGAAATCGGAAAATTTCCCGAAAGATGAATATTTGAATTTATGTTTTTCGGAAAACCATTCAATTGATTGTTCCAACGATGAATTTGGGTAAAAGATTCTGTTCGTTTCACGATAAATTCTAAAAACGAAACTTGATAATTCAAATTATTTTCTTCAACAATTTTCGAAACTTTTAGCTTAATTTTTAGTGTAGCATGTGCAGGAATTTTTCCTAAATCTAATTGTAAAACTTGATTGTTTTGTTGATTTTTAAAAATAGTTGAAGCATCAATATTTTTTAACTCTTTTCGAATATCTACAATCGATTTGGATTGAATTTCGAAAACTTTATCATTTACAAAAGCTTTTAATTCGTACACATTTTGAGAAGCTTGATAAGGATAAATAAATTTAGCCGAAATATCTTCCGAAGAATTGTTCTGAAAAGTAAAATTATGACTCAAATTACCCAATAAATGATGAAAATTATAGTCATTTTCGAGAGAAATTGCTTCTATTTTTTCAAAATCTTCTTCATTTTGAAGTTCCAAATACGGAAAAATTTGCTGTGCACAACAAAATGTATTCAGTAGAATAAAAAAAATGGAAAAAAATAGATTTTTTGTGTTCAACGAATCGATTTTAAAAATTCAATGTAAAGATAATGAAAGAATTGATGTGTTTTCTATCATCAGTTATAGTAAAGTTCAATGTATATTAAATAAATCATCAAATCAGAAATAATTATTAAATCATATTTAAAAAAGATTGGTTTAATAATTGCTTCTTTCAGATTTAACAAAAAAGTTAAGTAAATTTGCACTTTATTTTACATAAAAGATGAATTTTAATTTCACAGAAGTTGAAAGAGTAGAAAGTATTTCTGCAAAAGATTTTCAGAAATATTACGTTAAACCTCAAAAACCAGTTGTAGTAGAGCGAATTACAGAGGATTGGCCTGCGTACGAAAAGTGGAATTTTGAGTATATAAAACAAGTTGCAGGCAACAAGGTTGTCCCTTTATACAATAATGATCCGGTTGATTATACGAAGAAAGTAAATGAACCAGTAGCAAAGATGAAAATGTCTGAATATGTAGATTTGTTGCAAAGTGAGCCGACAGATTTGCGTATATTTTTGTACAATTTGATGAGTCAAGTTCCGCAATTGCAACAAGATTATAAAATGCCAGATTTGGGTTTGAATCTTTTCAAATCGATGCCAATGTTATTTTTTGGAGGTGAAGGATCGAATGTTTTTATGCATTATGATATCGATTTAGCGAATATTTTGCATTTCCATTTTGCAGGAAAAAAACGTTGTATTATTGTTCCGCCAAAGGATTCGAAATACATGTACAAAATTCCACATTCGGTAATTTGTAGAGAAGATATTGATTTTGATAATCCTGATTTTGATAAATGGCCAGCGTTGAAAAATATAAATCCGATGGTAGCAGACTTAAAACACGGAGAAATGCTTTATATGCCAGAAGGTTGGTGGCATTATATGAAATATTTGACGCCAGGTTTTTCGATGAGTTTGCGTTCGTTGGCACATAAACCAAAAAATTTGTCCGAAGCGATTTATAACATATTTTTGATGCGTACATACGATAATGTGATGCGAAAAATAAAAGGTAAAACTTGGATTGAAGAAAAAAATGAGCGCGCAATTACACAAACAAATAAATTAATTGCGAAATAAAAATACAGTTTTTAGAAAATTTTTCTAAATGAAGGAATATCTTTCGAAAGATGTTCCTTTTTTTATTCTACTGTCCTAAAAACTTATAAATCAATAAATATTTGATTTTCATGTTTTAAAATTTCGATAGATATTTGCAGAATATTTTTCTGAATTTTTAGTAATATGATCATAAAAAAAGGAAATTTTTGGGCTTTATTGCCTTTAATCATTTTCATACTTGTCTATTTTTCGGCATCTATTTATCTGAACGATTTTTATTCTGTTCCAGCATTGGTTGTTTTCATGTTAGCATTAGTAATTGCATTTGTTCAATTCCCTAAGGTTTCATTTCATACGAAAGCCGAGGCTTTTTGTAAGAATGCGGGTGAAGAAACAATTATGTTGATGATTTTAATTTTTCTTCTCGCTGGAGCGTTTGGAAGTTTAGGATCTACAATTGGTGCTGTAGAATCAACAGTGAATTTATTTTTGAATTATCTTCCTTCTTCCTTTATTGTAGCAGGTTTCTTTTTGTTGTCTTGTTTTATTGCGACGGCTTTGGGAACATCGGTTGGAACAATTGTAACTGTTGCTCCGATTGCAGTGCAAATGGATAAAATGATCCCAGGTTCTATGCCAATTTTGTTAGGTGCAGTGGTTGGTGGAGCGATGTTTGGCGATAATTTATCATTTATTTCTGATACAACAATTGCTGCAACACGTACGCAAGAAGTGAGCATGAAATCTAAATTTAAAACTAATTTTCGAATAGTAGTTCCAGCAGCTATTGTTTCGACGATTATATATTTTTCACTTTCTCAACATTTTGACACAACCAATTTCCAAGGAAAACAGTTAGATTTTGACTTGATTTTAATCTTACCTTATCTATTAGTTTTTGGACTAGCAATCTCTGGAATTAATGTGATTTGGGCTTTAATTGTAGGAATTCTTTCGTTTCTTGGAATTGGTTTGTTCTATTCTGGTGTTCCTTTACTAGACTTAGTTTCTTCTATTAATGAAGGTTTTAAAGGAATGTTTGAGTTGAGTATTATTTGTTTAATTATTGGTGGAATTGTTGGAATTATTCGTTTGAATGGTGGATTAGATTTTATCATTTATCATCTAACCAAAAATATTAAAACAAAACGTCAGGCTGAGATGAGTATTGCGTCGCTTACAGCTTTGGCGAATGCTTGTTTGGCAAATAACACGATTACAATTTTGATTTGTGGTAAAATTGCAAAAGATATTTCTGATCATCATGATTTAGAGGGAAAACGTGTGGCAAGTATTTTGGATACGGTTTCGTGTTTTGTACAAGGAATCTTACCTTATGGTGCGCAAGTTTTGGCAGCGGTTGCAGCTGCAAATACAATTTCAAGTGCAACAAAGGTTTCTTCGGTTGATGTGTTATCTAACTTATATTATCCATTTTTAACTGGAATTTGTACGCTTATTTTTATCTTATTTTTTCAGCCAAAATCATTCAAAAAATAGATTGATGTATGATATTCATTCGTCGAATATTATTTTATAACTTTGTAGACTGAAATTTTTTAAGATGAAAAGAGTTGTCGTAGGACTTTCTGGAGGAGTAGATTCAAGTGTTACAGCCTATTTGCTAAAAGAGCAAGGCTATGATGTGATCGGATTATTTATGCGTAATTGGAACGATGCATCGGTAACGTTGGAAGATGAATGCCCATGGATAGAAGATAGTGCAGACGCTTTGTTGGTAGCTAAAAAATTAGATATTCCTTTTCAGGTAATTGATATGTCTGATTCGTACAAAGAACGTATTGTAGATTATATGTTCAATGAATACGAGCAAGGAAGAACACCAAATCCTGATGTGTTATGTAACCGAGAAATTAAGTTCGATTTGTTTTTGAAAACAGCTTTAGAACTTGGTGCAGATTATGTAGCAACAGGGCATTATGCACGAAAAACTTCTACAATTGATGAAAATGGAAAAGAGATTTTTCAATTGTTAAAAGGTAACGATAACAATAAAGATCAATCGTATTTCTTGTGTCAATTGTCGCAAGATCAATTAAGCAAAGCATTATTCCCAATTGGAGATATAGAAAAACCAGAAGTAAGAAGAATTGCGCAAGAGCAAGGCTTGGTTACAGCGAATAAGAAAGATTCGCAAGGTTTATGTTTTATTGGAAAAGTTAGTTTACCTGAATTTTTGCAACAACAATTAAAACCAAAAGAAGGTGTAATTGTAGAAATAGCCAAATATTGGAACGGATATAAAAGAGAAATTCCAACTTTTGAAAATAAATATGAAGCATTAGATTTCGAAGCAAAAGGTTTCTCATACAAACAAGAAGACGGAGATATTGTAGGTAAACATCAAGGCGCACATTATTTCACTCGCGGTCAACGAAAAGGATTGGGAGTTGGAGGAAAAGTAGAACCTTTGTTTATTATTGATACAGATGTAGAGACTAATGTTATTTACACAGGTCAAGGCGCTGATCATTCAGGTTTATTGAAGAAAGCATTGTTTATAAAAGAAGAGGAAGTACATTGGGTTCGCGAAGATTTAACTTTGAAAACCGACGAAACAATGGAAGTGATGGCGCGTATTCGTTACCGCCAACCTTTGCAAAGAGCAATTTTACACAAAGCTGAAAACGGAATGTATGTTGAATTTGAAAACCCTCAATCTGCAATTACAGAAGGTCAATTCTGTGCTTGGTATGTTGAAGACGAACTTTTAGGCTCTGGTGTAATTAATAATTAAAAAATATAAACATCATTATTATATTGAACGCTCAAGATTTTCTTGAGCGTTTTATGTTAATATCATTTATTAAAAAAAAATCCTTTTACTTTTTGTTGCTTTGGTAAACCATCTTGAAATCTCATCTAAGCATGTGTTCCATCACAAAAAGACTAATTAAAAGATTGTCCACAACGGCAAAGATAAGTTGTATCTTTTGCTTCAAATTTTTCTCCTTCTTGGTAATTGACAGAAATTCCTTGCTGATTTGGAATGATAAACTGCTGAACAATTTTAGGCTTTCCGTGCAAGATATAAGGTCCATTTTCTGTGATTTCTATATAGATACCATCTGTATTTTGACTTGTTCCTATTTGAATATTTAACTTGTTTTGATCATCCATAATTGTAGATTTAGACTGATATTTACTACAATTTAAAAACTATTTTGGTTAGAATGAGTTTAAATTTTGTGCAGTAATTGATTATAATTTAATAGATAAACGTTGTTGTTTTTACATAGGATTTAGAATGTTTTGATTACTTTTATTTGAAAATAATGATTATGCCAACAATTCAACTCAAACATACAGAAATTAAACATCACAATGCTTTGTTATATCATTTACCAGAAGATCAAATTTCTTTTACAGCCTTACCTAGCGAGACTTTTGAGCGTTTGAAATTACGCACAGATGGACATGCAAAACCAATTACAATTTTGTTAGATGATGAACCAATTGGTTTTTTTGTGTTAGACTATGGTGACGATAAATTGGAGATGACGAATAATACGAATTCGTTGTTGTTGCGTTCTTTATCAATAAACCCTGAGTTTCAAGGAAAAGGTTACGGAAAAATTTCGATGAGTTTGATGGATGATTTTGTAAAAGATAATTTTCCTACAATTGATGAATTGGTTTTAGCGGTTAATTTCAAAAATAAATCAGCATATGATTTGTATCTAAAAGTTGGTTATATAGATGATGGTTCTCAACGAGAATGGTTCAATGGAATGCAACATTTATTGAGAAAGAAAATTTAATTGTTAAACTTTATCCTTTTCCAAGCGACAACTTGCACACCTTCTGAATAATGCATTAAATCTGGTCTCGAATCGATGAAAAATAAATACCAGATTTTCCATTTTTTGTGAGATATGTTCTCAAATTAATTTCGTCAAAATCAGAAGTAGGAGAGAGTGCAGGCAAAAAACGAGGTCGAATTTTTTCCATTGTAAATGCGATAATTGAGACCCAATCAGAATCATTTATTTCATCAATTTCTAAATCTTTTGGAACTAATTCTCTCAAAATTTCTTTGTCAATTCTGTAATGAAAAAATAACGCTCTGTTCCATTCTTGATAATATTTCCATCGTTTTGTTGGGTCATTTCAACCACGATGATTTTTTTTCGGTTAGAATTTGTTTGATCGTATATTTCACTTAAAACCTTGTTAAACTTATGGTTGAAGGTGCAAAATCTATTGCGAAATAAAGAAAATTGTAGTTACTTCGCATACCAATTTTTATCATATGAAAAACTTGTTTTATATCTTCGTGATTAGTTTTTTAACGTCATGTGCAGCAATACATAATGTGCCAACTTCTCAGAATCCAAATAATTTTATTCAACCGAACACAACAAGTTCTTTTGTGGATCAAAACGGAAATTTTTACCCAGATAATTGGTTGAAATCGTATGGTAAACCTCCTAAAAATGCAAGTCGTAGAGATTATTCGTTGATGAAAATTGCGACTGAAAGCAAATTCCAAAATCAATTGACTTCTTACGAAGATTTACGTTTAAAAAATATCGAAAAAAGAGTTAAAAATAAGAAACGTGTCATCATTTTTGTGCATGGAATTGACAATGATTATTTGTTTAGCTTGAAAAATTACAACAAAGCCAAAACTTATATGAATATTAATTCTTCGAATGATGAGGTAATTAATTTTTATTGGGATGGATTGGTAAACGAAAGTCTTTTTGGAGCGGCAAAAGTTTGGGTAAGTGCAACGACAAATAGCCAAATGGCGGGCGTTTTTGGACTTCGTAGAATTTTGAATGTCATTCATAACAAAGATGTTTATTTGATTTCGCATAGTCGTGGGGCATCAGTTGTTTTGAGTTCATTGGTAAATCCTTCGTTGCGTGAAAGTGAAATAAAACGTGCTGAAAATGCGCATCATGTCGATTTTGCGAATGCAGAAACGTTGTTAGAAAATAACAATAAAATTTACAGTATTATGTTGGCGCCTGCAATTGGAAAAATTGATTTTACGTTGGATAATGATCAATTAAAAACCTTTACACCTCAGTTAAAACGCATGCATATCACGATAAATGATACGGATTATGTATTAGGGAAAGGAAAGATTGGGTTTTTATCTCGAAGTTTGATTGCGACAGATTTTGGCTACAAAAAAGATTTGTTTGATGAACTTTCTAAAAATTATACTTTCTTAGAAGAAACTGATTTTTCAGGACAAAATTCACACGAATTTAGAGAATATATCACTAATCCGAAGTTTATTACTATTCTGAAAGAATTCAAGTTGGCGAAATAAAGCGAGGTTAGAAGTGCGAAATACGAATCTCGAATCTCGAATCTCGAAACTCGAGCTTCGAACCTCGAAAATCATTTCTTAAATTCAATCACTTCTAAATTCTCAATTTTTCCTTTATTCAACTCAAATCGTAACATCGTACGAACTTTCTGAAAACCGTGTTTACCAACAGCGCCTGGATTCATATGAATTAAACCCAATTGTTTATCAGGCATCACTTTTAGTATATGTGAATGTCCACAAATAAATAATTTCGGAGGATTTTCTGTGATTTCTTTTCGAATTGCAGGATTATATTTTCCTGGATAACCACCAATATGCGTAATCCAAACATCAACACCTTCCAACGTAAATCTGTTGTTGAGCGGGAATTCTGCGCGCGCTTTATTATCATCAATATTTCCATAAACAGCACGCAAAGGTTTTATTTTAGCCAATTTATCGGTTACAGAAATATCGCCAATATCTCCAGCATGCCAAATTTCGTCTGCTTGTTGTGCATATTCCAAAATTCTATCGTCGATATAAGAATGCGTGTCCGAAAGTAAAAGAATTTTCTTCAAAAGGTTGTATTTTTGTTGCTCAAATTTACAACAATTGCGATATTTTTTAGAATTAGCATACAACGGAAAAAATTATTTTGGTTATCAAATTCAACCCAATCAAATTTCGGTTCAAGAAGTTATTGAAGATAGATTGTCTAAAATCTTAAGAAAAGAAATTTCGATTGTCGGTGCAGGGCGTACAGACTCTGGTGTTCATGCGAAAAAGATGTTTATTCATTTTGATTATGAAGATGAATTATCGGTTGATTTAATCAAAAAATTAAATTCTTTTTTACCAAAAGACATCGCTGCTTATCGTTTATTTTTGATGGATGATGAAGCGCATGCGCGTTTTGATGCGACTTCGCGTTCGTACAATTATTTTATTTCGCCTTTCAAAGATCCTTTTGCGTTTGATAGTGCTTGGATTTTTAACCGAGAATTGGATATTGAAAAAATGAATGAAGCAGCAAAATTGTTAATTAAGCAAGGAGATTTCGGAAGTTTTGCTAAATTACATACCGATGTGAAAACAAATATTTGCGATGTAAGGGAGGCATTTTGGCGCAAAAATGAAAACGGACAATTGGTTTTTCAAATCACTGCTGATCGTTTTTTGCGAAATATGGTGCGCGCAATTGTTGGAACATTAGTTGAGGTTGGGTTAGGAAGAATTTCTATCCACGATTTTGAAGAAATTATTGAACAAAAACAACGTTCTTCGGCAGGAGCTTCGGCGCCAGCGCAGGGTTTGTATTTGGTAGATGTTCAATATCCAAAAGAATTATTTAAAAATGAGTTCAAATAACGAAAATACATCGTTTGATTTTAATGGATTAAAACGTGTTTTACAAATCGGGGCGCAAAGCAAAGTGATGTTTTGGTCGGTGGTTTTTGTAGCGGTTTTTAGTGCGTGTTTTTCTGTTTATCGTCCCTATTTAACGGGAAATATCATCGATGATTATATTCAGACAAAAGATTTACCAGGGCTTCAAATGCAAATCGTGAAACTATCTTTGGTGTTAGTTTTCGAAGGAATTTTGTCTTTTTTTATGGTTTATTTAGCGAATGTTGTTGCACAACGAGTTATCCGTTTGTTACGCGTTCGTTTGTATAATCATTTGATCAAATTCAAGCTTGGTTACTTCGATAAAACGCCAAATGGAGTTTTGGTAACACGTTCAGTTTCTGATATTGAAACGATTGCTGAGGTTTTCAATGACGGAATTTTAGTGATGTTAGGCGATGTACTAAAAATCATTTTCATCGTTGTTGTGATGTATTGGATGAACTGGGTTTTAGCAACGGTTGTGATTGTGATTCTTCCATTGATGATGATTATTACACGATTATTTCAAAAAGCATTGAAAAATGTTTACCAAGAAGAACGTACAATTGTAGCGAAGCTGAATACGTTTGTGCAAGAACGATTAACAGGAATGAATATTATTCAGGTTTTTAATCGTCAGCAAGCAGAATACAATAAATTCGTTTCGATTAATAATGATTTAAAGAAAAATTATCTAAAAACAGTTTTCTATTTTTCATTAATGTTTCCTGTTGTCGATATTATTTCGGCTTTAGCAACAGGAAGTTTGATTTGGTTTGGAGGATTGAGAACTGCTGTTTATGGAGATGTTTCAGTTGGTGATTTAATTGCATTTACACAATATGTTACGTTGTTAACGGCACCGATGCGCGCAATTGCAGAGCGTTTCAATACCATTCAGCGTGGTTTGGTAGGAGCAGATCGTGTGTTCAAAATTATTGATGATGATCAAACGTTGCCAGATAATGGAACAATAAAGTTGGATCATGTAAAAGGTAAAATCGATTTTGAAAATGTGAAGTTTTCTTATGTTCCGAATAATTTAGTATTGAAAGGAATTTCTTTTTCGACAAAACCAGGAGAAAAAATTGCAATTGTAGGTGCGACAGGAGCAGGAAAATCCACAATTATTAATTTATTGAGTCGTTTTTATGACATCGATTCTGGAACAATTAAAATAGATGATGTGAATATTCATGATATGGAATTGAAGAATTTACGTCAACACGTTGCGGTTGTTTTGCAGGATGTTTTCTTGTTTAATACAACGATTTACGACAATATTGTTTTAGGAAATAAAGATATTTCGTTGGAAGAAGTACAAAATGCTGCGAAAATTATTGGAATTGATAATTTTATCATGTCACTACCAAAAGGCTATTACAGTGAGGTAAGCGAGCGTGGTTCGACACTTTCTGTAGGTCAACGTCAATTGATTTCGTTTTTGAGAGCATATATTTATAATCCAGAGATTTTGGTGTTGGACGAGGCAACGTCTTCTATTGATACAGAGTCGGAAGAATTGATACAAAAAGCTACTGATAAGCTAACGCAAGGCAGAACTTCTATCATCATTGCGCATCGTTTAGCGACGATTCAAAATGCAGATAAAATTATTGTGATGGATAATGGAATGATTGTTGAGCAAGGTACACATAACGAATTGTTAGCTCAGAAAGGTTATTATGCCAATTTATATGAAGTCCAATTCTCGAAAGAAAATTAAAAATTTAACAGAAATAAATCGTTAGATTTGTTTAACTTGAACAATCAATAATATTAACTTTAAAACTCTAATTAAAAATGAAAAAATTATTTTTAGCTGCTGCAGTATTAGGTGTAGTTTCTTTATCTTCTTGTAAATCTGAAAAAGAAAAAGTAGATGCAAAAGTAGAAAATACGCAAGAAAATGTAGCAAATACAGTAGAAGAGCAAGTAGAAGCTGGAAAAGAGACAATGGATAAAGTTGCTGATGTAGCAAAAGATTTACCAACTTTCTCTGATCCAAAAATTACTGAATTTGTTGGGAAATACAACAAATGGGCTGCTGATATGAAATTAGCTGCAACTGCTGGTGATGCAAATAAATTAGCTGAATTGACAAAACAATCAGTAGATTTTCAAAAAGAATTACAAGGTTTTACTCAAACTTTGAAACCAGAAGATGCTAAAAAATTACAAGATTGGACAGCTGAAATTCAGAAACAATTAAACAAATAATTAAATTTATATTTAATATGAGCTCGAATTTATTCGAGCTTTTTTTATGGATTAAATTATGATTTATGATATAGATTGATAATATAATAATGTATATCTTTATCACAAAAATTTATAGATATCAATTTTTATATATGACATTAGTACAATTACAATATGTGCTGGCAGTGGCTGAGCATAAGAACTTTACAATTGCTGCTGATAAATCCTTTGTAACTCAACCAACATTGAGTATGCAGATTCAGAAATTGGAAAAAGAATTGAATATTGATATTTTCGATAGAACATCGCATCCAATCAAAATCACTCAAATTGGAGAGAAAATTGTTGCGCAAGCAAAAACAATTTTAATGGAAGCTAACCGAATGAAACACTTGGTAAACGAAGAAAAAGGTTTGTTAGAAGGTGATTTCATTATTGGTGTTATTCCTACTGTTTTACCTTCTTTGGTACCATTATTTTATAAAACATTTCAGAAAAATAATCCGAAATCGAATCTTATTATCAAAGAATTGCAAACGGATAAAATTATAAAAGGAATAAAAGATGGTTGGTTGGATTTTGGTATTGTGGTTTCGCCACTTTTCGAGGATCAAATTATCGAAAAACCTCTTTATTATGAACCATTGGTGGCTTATGTGCCAAACGGGCATCGCTTATCTGACAAAGATAAAATCAATGAAGATGATCTAAACACTTCTGATTTATTAATCTTGCAAGAAGGACATTGTTTCAGAAATAATGTGTTGGCTTTATGTGATACTTCAAATCTAAAAAATCGTCCGATTAAGTTAGATTCAGGAAGTTTTGAAGCTTTAGTTAAATTAGCAAACGATGGATACGGAATGACTTTGTTGCCTGCTTTGGTTGCAGATGATTTGCCACAAGAATATAAGAAATTTGTCAAAAACTTTGAGTCGCCAGTTCCAACGCGAGAAGTTTCGTTGATTTTTCATCAATCTCAATTAAGAGATTCTTTCGAAAAAGAGTTAATCAATACAATTCAAAGTATTTTGAGAGGAAAAATATTCTTAGAAAAAGATCAAAAATTAGATTCGAATATGGTTTCTTTACCAAAAAAATAAAAACAAAAAACGACTCAAAATTTAATTTTGAGTCGTTTTTTTTATGTCTTTTAATTTCCTTTATGGAACTATTGTAGTAAATAAATACGTGGCAAAAAGTGTTAATAAAACAATTCCTTGCTGAATATTTGTTCGACCAGAATTTAATGATAAATAAACGGTGAACAAGGATAACACTAATAAGATAGATGACTTTGCATCTATTCCTAATGTGACTTCCAATCCTGTGAAATAACAAACGATTGCTACGGCTGGAATCGTTAAACCAATTGATGCTAAGGCCGAACCTAAAGCCAAGTTAAGACTTGTTTGTAAACGGTCTTGTTTTGCGGCTTTATATGCGGCTAAACCTTCTGGTAATAAGATAACTCCGGCAATTATAATTCCCACCAATGATTTTGGAGCGCCTAAATCCATCACAATTGTTTCGATGGTTGGCGATAATTTTTTTGATAACAAAACAACTGCACACAAAGCAACTAATAATAAAACCAAACTCGAAATTGTTGTAAGTAAATTTGGTTTTTCGACATGCAATTCTGATGTTACATTATCTTTGCTACTTTGTGGTAAGAAATAATCACGGTGACGAATGGTTTGGACAGAAATAAATCCGCCATATAAAATCAACGAAATAATTGCGACAAAAATTAATTGACTTGTCGAAAATTCTCCTCCTTTTTCTGAAGTTAAAAAATTAGGTAAAACTAAGGTTAATATAGATATTGCAACTAAAGTAATTAAAGCAGTTGAAACACCTTGTTTGATGAAATTTTGTTCTCTATAACGAACTCCTCCAGCCAATAAACAGATTCCGATAATTCCGGTAAGAATGATCATTACAGCAGCAAAAACGGTATCTCTTGCCAAAACAGAAGGGAAGCCCGTAGGTTCGGACATCATTAATGAAACAATTAGCGAAACTTCTATAACTGTAATAGCTAAAGCCAATATAATGGTTCCGAAAGGTTCTCCAACTTTATGTGCTACAACTTCTGCGTGATGTACAGCTGATAAAACGGCTGAAATTAAAATGATTCCTAAGACTCCAGAAAACCACATCTGATCTTTAAATCCTTCGGCTATTGTTAATGAAAAAATGGCAAGAATGGGACAGATAATTGTCCAGTAGGGTAAAGCTAAATTGAATTTTTTTGAAATAAAATTATCTACATGCATTAATTATAAGGTTTTGGATTTTTACAAATTTAATAAATAATATTGATAATTATTATGTGTAATTATCATGAATAGTAATAATTATAACGTTTAATAATCATAAATATTAATAGTTATTTCAATAATTGAGTAAAAATAAACTTTTTAACTAATGATTATCATACCTCTACTATCAATAAACGATTAAATTTGCAAAATGTTAAACGTATCTGACGAAAAGTTAAAAAAATGGTTTAGCACATCATGTGTGTGGGAAACGATAAGTTGTACGCTTTTATTTTTGGTTGCAATGCCAATAAAATATCAATTCGGTTATGTTTTGCCAATGCCATTTGCTGGTTGTTTTCACGGTTTTTGGTTTACAGCTTACTTGATTTTACTTTTTAGAGTCAGAAGAATATATAAATGGGACGACGAAGACTTTATCATTTATGTGATGTATGCATTTATTCCGTTTGCAACTTTAGCGGTACATAAAGTAATAAAAGAGGATAAAAATAATAGATAAATTAAAAAACGGTTTCTTTTTGAAACCGTTTTTTTATACTCATATATTTTACGCCATTTAGCTACAGTGTTTCGACTGATTTTAAACTTATCAGCAATATATGATGTATTGGTATAATTATTTTTTTGTTGAAGTTTTAAAATTTCTAAAACAGAATTCAAATCATAAGATTTAATTTTGTGGTAGGAATTTTTTATTCAATTATGAATAGTGTTTTTAAGGATATTGTATTCATTCGAAATTTCTTGAATTTTCTTTTTTTTCTTCAGTGTATAAATTCTAAAAAAAAATCATATTTCAACAACTTAGACCATTTAATAAATCGTCTATTTGTATGTCTTTACTTAACTATTGAGTATTAATATATTTTTCAGAATAAGTTTTGAAGAAACCTTTGATACGGGATATATCAATTCCAAGTTCGTCGACTTTTTTTTGATTAAATAGCCCATGTGAATATCTTTCATAGGTAAGTAGGTTTTGAGTAGTTGTAAATGTAGTAAATCGAAATCTGTATTTCTATTAATTTTCTCAAAAATAGAATGATTTTATGTACAAAAAGATCGTTTCGTTATATAGAATTTATTTTATAAATTTATGCGACTAAATTAAGTATAATGATTATTCAACCAAGAACAAGAGGTTTTATTTGCATTACGACTCACCCTGAGGGAACTGCAAAAAATGTTCACAATCAAATTGAGTACGTAAAATCAAAAAATATTTCAGCCGAAGGACCAAAAAAAGTATTGGTAATTGGAGCTTCGACAGGTTTTGGTCTGTCATCTCGTATTACAGCTGCTTTCGGATATAATGCTGCAACAATAGGTGTTTTCTTTGAAAAACCTGCTGCGCCAAGAAAACCGGGGACTGCGGGTTGGTACAACACAGCTGCTTTTGAAAAAGAAGCACACGAAGCTGGTTTGTATGCAAAAAGTATTAATGGAGATGCTTTTTCTGATGAGATTAAACAACAAACGATTGATTTAATCAAACAAGATTTAGGTCAAGTAGATTTAGTAGTTTACAGTTTAGCTTCGCCTCGTCGTACACACCCAAAAACAGGTGTTGCGTATTCATCAGTTCTTAAACCAATTGGAGAGCCATTTACAAATAAAACAGTAGATTTTCATACAGCAGAAGTTACAGATATTACAATTGATCCGATTGAATCTCAAGAAGAAATTGATAATACAATTGCTGTAATGGGAGGTGAAGATTGGAAATTTTGGATGGAAGATTTGAAAGCTGCTGGTGTTTTAGCTGAAGGTGTAAAAACTGTTGCTTATTCTTACATCGGGCCAGAATTGACTCATAGAATCTACAAAGATGGATCGATTGGTATGGCTAAAAATGATTTAGAAAAAACGGTTCCAGTTATCAACGAATTATTGTCAGATTTGAATGGTGTTTCTTACGTTTCTGTAAACAAAGCTTTGGTAACACAATCGAGTTCTGCGATTCCAGTTGTACCATTATATATTTCGTTATTGTACAAAGTAATGAAAGCAAAAGGAATTCATGAAGGTACAATAGAGCAAATGCAACGTTTGTTTGCAGAGCGTTTGTATACTGCAAACGGAGAAGTTCCTTTGGACGAAAATGGACGTATTCGTATCGATGATTTGGAAATGCGCGAAGATGTACAAAAAGAAGTAGATGATTTGTGGAAAATTGTAACTTCTGAGAACATCAAAGAAATTTCTGATATCAAAGGTTATCATGATGAATTCTTACAGTTGTTTGGATTTAGTTTTGATGAAATCGATTATGATGCTGATACAAACGAATTGGTCTCAGTTCCAAGTATTGCAGAATAAGAAGATCATTTCAATTAAATAATACAAAACCTCGAAAATAATTTTCGAGGTTTTTTTTGTGTCAATAAAATAACTCAAAAATAATTTTATTCGTATTTGTTTAGATTATAAGATTTTGTTTCGTTAAAAATATGGAGTGATTATTATTAATAATTTAAAAAAATATTTTAATATTAGTTTTAAATTATATTATTCTTAAATTTTAAGTTTTCTTTTAGAGATATATCCAAAAAATATGAAATTTATTTTTCGAATCTTAAAAATATATCCGAAACACTTTACATTTCATTAAGTTTTAACACATGTATTTTTATGTCAATTTGGAAAATTAAACCATTAGCGAAGTTAATAGAAGATTCGCAAGAAACAGAAGGTGGTTTAAAAAGATCTTTATCTTCGGGAGCTTTAGTAGCTTTGGGTATTGGCGCTATCATCGGTGCCGGATTATTTAGTTTAACAGGAATAGCAGCGGCAGATCATGCTGGTCCAGCAGTTACTTTATCGTTTGTTTTAGCCGCGGTTGGTTGTGCTTTTGCAGGTCTTTGTTATGCCGAATTTGCCTCGATGATTCCTGTTGCAGGAAGCGCTTACACGTATTCTTATGCAACAATGGGTGAGTTTATAGCTTGGATTATTGGTTGGGATTTGGTGTTAGAATATGCTTTGGCAGCGGCAACCGTAAGTGTGAGTTGGTCGGCATACGTCGATAAATTTTTACAAGGAATTAATATTCATTTACCTCAAGAATTATTGCATGCTCCAGCCGATGGAGGAATGGTTAATTTACCAGCAATATTTATTGTGTGTTTATTGTCTTTAGTACTTATTAGAGGGACGAAAGAGTCTGCTATTATCAATAATATTCTTGTTATTTTAAAAGTTACAGTTGTAATTGTTTTTATTGTTTTAGGATGGAGTCATATTAATCCTGAAAATCATATACCATTTATTCCTAAAAATATTCCAGGAACTCAATTTGGAGGAATGCCAGGGATTGCAGCAGGAGCAGCAGTCGTTTTCTTTGCTTTTGTTGGTTTTGATGCGGTTTCTACTGCAGCACAAGAAGCTAAGAATCCACAAAAAGGAATGCCAATAGGAATCTTGGGGTCATTGGTTATTTGTACCATATTGTATGTGTTATTTTCATGGGTAATGACAGGTTTGGTACCATACGAAATCTTTAAGAGAGATGCTTCTCCAGCAGCGACAGCTTTTGCGGTAACAGGTTATACATTTTTACAAAGTGTGTTGATTTTGGCAATTATTGCAGGCTATACGTCGGTTATATTAGTGATGTTATTAGGACAAAGTCGTGTGTTTTATAGCATGAGTAATGACGGATTGTTACCTTCTTTCTTTTCAGATGTTCACAAAAAATTTCGCACGCCTTGGAAAACTAATTTATTCTTTTTGGTATTTGTAAGCATTTTTGCAGGTTTTGTTCCAATCAAAGATTTAGGGCATATGGTAAGTATCGGAACTTTATTCGCTTTTACATTGGTGTGTATTGGAATAATTGTAATGCGCAAAAAAATGCCAAATGCTGAGCGTAAGTTTAAAGTTCCATTGGTTCCTCTAGTTCCAATTTTAGGAATTATTGTATGTGTTTATTTAATGACATCATTAACGATGGAAAGTTGGTGGCGACTTTTAATTTGGTTAGTGATCGGAATTTGTATTTACTTTTTCTACGGAAAACAACATAGTAAGGTTGATGGTTAGAAAATTATCATTTTGAGTTTTTTTTAGAAATCCTTTGTCTTTTTAGACGAAGGATTTTTTTACAATTGATAAATATAAAAACTCTAGAGATGGTTTGAAATTTTATTACATACTAGAAAAACATGCTTATTATTAAAATTAACTAAATAATTATTTCAAATCTATATGCATAAAAACAATACCTTCGTTGTTCACAAGTAATAAGAATGCATTCAATTTTAATCATAGACGATGAAACAAAAATCAGAACTCTCCTAGCTCGAATTCTCGAATTAGAAGGTTTTGAAATACATCAAGCTGAAGATTTAAAATCAGGCCTTAAGAAAATTAAAACACTTTCTCCTGAGGTTGTTTTATGTGATGTAAAATTACCTGATGGTAATGGTGTTGAGTTTGCAAAAGAAGTCAAAGAAAAATTTCCTTTGATAGAAATTATTCTGCTTACAGCTTACGGAAATATTCCTGACGGCGTTCAAGCCATTAAAAACGGAGCATTTGATTATATTACAAAAGGGGATGATAACAATCGTATTTTACCTTTGTTGTATAGAGCTTTGGATCGTGTGAAATATAATAAAGAGAATGAAATTTCTCAAGAAACAACATCAACAAAATTAGACAGTAATTTATTATTGGGTAAATCTCCAATTTTTGAACAAGCTTTACAATTAGCTCAAAAAGTTGCACCAACGAATGCTACCGTTCTTTTAACTGGAGAAACAGGAACTGGAAAAGAAGTTTTTGCAACAGCTATACATCAATCAAGTTTGAGAAAAAACCAAAATTTTGTTGCAATTAATTGTTCGGCTTTTAGTAAAGACTTATTAGAAAGTGAATTATTTGGTCATAAAGCAGGTGCATTTACAGGCGCAATGAAAGATCAGAAAGGTTTGTTTGAAGAAGCACATTTAGGAACTATTTTTTTAGATGAAATTGGCGAAATGGCCTTGGATTTACAAGCAAAATTGTTGCGAGTTTTAGAATCAGGTGAGTTTATTAAAATCGGCGAAACAAAACCTACAAAAGTTGATGTACGAATTATTGCAGCCACTAACCGAAATTTGGAAAAGGAAATTGCAAACGGAACATTTCGAGAAGATTTATTTTATCGAATTTCTGTGTTTCATATCGAGTTACCTTCTTTACGTGAACGCGTTTCGGATATCGAACTAATCGTGAATCAGTTTATAAAACACTTCAATCAATATTATCAAAAAAATATAAAATCTATTAATCAAGAAGCTTTACTTTTTCTTAAAAAATATTCGTGGCCGGGAAATATTCGTGAATTAAAAAATACGATCGAACGTGCTATTATTTTGTCGGAAAATGAAGAACTTTCTACAAATGATTTTCCTTCATTTATTCAAACAAGCGAAATTGATCAGAACGAAAATTCATTAGAATTAGCTTTAATGGAAAAAAAACATATTCAGAAAGTTTTAAAATTTACAAAAGGTAACAAAACAAAAACGGCAGAATTATTAGGTATTGGCCTAACAACGCTTTATCGAAAAATAGCCGAATATGAACTGAATTAAAATAAAATACTTTATCATAATGAAAATAAACCCTTCCATTTTGGAAGGGTTTTTTATTTGAGTAAAAATCTATAAAAACATAACGTATTGATTTTGTTTTGTCTAATTAATTCTAATTGCTTTGGCATTTTGATTGGCTTATGTAGAGAAATTTAAAAATCTACAAAATGAAAATGAAACAAACGATTTCATTAGATGAAGTCAAAGAACTTAAAAGTAAAGTACTGCAAAACATTTTAGATAATAATCCAGCACGTGTAAAACAGCTATGTTATAGTGTAGGAAAATTGTTTTCAAAAACAAATGATTTGGGTAAAACATACATCAATAATCTGTTTATACTACCCGTTACTTTGATGATTGAAGCGGATTTCAAAAACCGAAAACAATTTTTGAATTTGTTTCCAATGAATTTGAAATCAGAATATGTTAAACAAATTTATCATTCAGGAATATGATAACAATTGTATTACTATTAGCTGGGATTTTATGTTTTGGAGTATTCTTCAAATCCATTGACTTTTTTGATAATATCTAATCCATTCATTATGATTTTCTTATTAATCATCGCCATTGCCTTGTTTGTATACTTGGTATATGTGCTATTAAAACCCGAAAAATTTTAAACTTAATTATTCGTAAAAATGAATTCAGAAATATTTGGCGTTATCGTACAATTTTTAGTTGCGATCGCTCTTTCCATTCCGTTAGGAAATTATATTGCACGTGTTTATCTCAATAAACCAACTTTTTTAGACCGATTAATTTCCCCAATAGAAAAGTTGTTATTCAAAATATCAGGTATCAATTCGGAGGAACAGATGAATTGGAAACAACATTTAAGTGCATTATTAACGATTAACTTGATTTGGTTTATCATTGGATTTATCCTATTAATGACACAAGGTCTGTTGCCTTTTAATCCAGATAAAAATCCAAGTATGAGTCCTGATTTGGCTTTCAATACGATTATTTCGTTTGTAGTGAATTGTAATTTACAACACTATTCAGGAGAAACAGGCGTAAGTTATTTAGCGCAATTATGGCTGATGTTTTTACAATTTGTGAGTGCAGCAACCGGTATGGCAGCAGCAGTTACATTATTTGAAGCCTTTCGACAAAAAACAACGACAACTTTAGGTAATTTTTATACTTATTTCATCAAATCGATTACGCGTATTTTATTGCCATTATGTGTAATTGTATCATCAATCTTAATTTTTCAAGGAACTCCAATGACATTTGAAGGAAAAGATGAAATGATGACTTTAGAAGGAAATAAAGTGGAAGTTTCTCGAGGACCTGCAGCAGCTTTTATAGCCATAAAACATTTAGGAACAAATGGCGGAGGATTCTTTGGTACCAACTCTGCACACCCATTCGAAAATCCAACATATATAAGTAATATGACGGAAATGATTGCACAAATGCTGATTCCGTTGGCGATGTTATTTGCATTTGGCGTTTATACTAATCGCAGAAAATTTGCTTGGATGATGTTTGGTGTCATGACTGTTGGCTTTCTATGTTTAACGATTCCGAATGTTTACATGGAATCGCAAGGAAATCCAATGATTGAAAGACTCGGTATTGATAATTCATTAGGTGCAATGGAAGGTAAAGAAGTTCGAATTGGTTCTGCCGCTTCAGGATTTTGGAGCATCGCAACAACCGTTATTTCTACAGGTTCAGTCAATTCTATGCACGATAGTACAATGCCATTATCTGGGATGAATGAACTGTTAGCTATGATGATCAACAGTGTTTATGGAGGTGTAGGAGTTGGTATTTTAAACTTCTTTGTATTTGTAATTTTAGCGGTATTTATTAGTGGATTGATGGTTGGTAGAACACCTGAAATTTTTGGAAAAAAAATAGAAGCCAAAGAAATGAAAATCGCCATGATGATTACCCTTTTACATCCATTCTTGATTTTAGTAGGAACAGCTTTGGCTGCTGGAATACCAAGTGAAACACTATCAACCTTAAACAACTCCTCGTATCATGGATTTAGTGAAATGTTATATGAATTTACTTCATCTGCTGCAAACAACGGTTCTGGTTTTGAAGGATTAGGAGACAACACTCCATTTTGGAATATTGCAACTGGTTTTGTATTAATTTTAGGACGATTCTTACCTATAATTGGTCCTGTTGCAATTGCTGGATTATTAGCAAAAAAACATTTTGTTCCAGAAGGTTCAGGAACTTTAGCAACCGATACAGCAACTTTTGGAAGTATTGTTTTTGCCATCATCTTAATTGTTGCAGCCTTAGCATTTTTTCCAGCTTTAACCTTAGGTCCCATTGCTGATTATTTTTCAACTCCAAAATTTTAGAAAATGACACGAGAAAATAAAACCAATTTATTTGAAAAAACATTGGTACAAACAGCCTTCAAAGAAGCTTTCATCAAACTAAATCCAGCAACTTTATATAAAAACCCTGTCATGTTTGCTGTAGAAATTGGTACTGCAATTATGTTAGGAGTTTGCTTTTGGATTCTTTTAGGTGAAACATCTCAAGGTAGTTTTGGGTATAATTTTTCAATTTTCATCTTACTTCTTTTTACATTATTATTTGCCAATTTTGCTGAAGCAATTGCTGAAGCAAGAGGAAAAGCTCAAGCTGATAGTTTACGTAAAACGCGAGAAGAAACGCCTGCTAAATTAGAAAATGGTGAAATCATTTCGTCTTCTGCTCTAATCAAAGATATGATTTTTATCTGTGAAGCTGGAGATATAATTCCAACCGATGGTGAAATTATAGAAGGTTTAGCAACGATCGACGAAAGTGCTATTACAGGAGAAAGTGCACCTGTAATTCGTGAAGCTGGAGGCGATAAAAGTTCGGTTACTGGAGGAACAAAAGTTCTTTCGGATCGAATTAAAGTCAAAGTTACGACACAACCAGGAGAAAGTTTTTTAGATAAAATGATTGCATTAGTTGAAGGTGCAAATCGTCAGAAATCTCCAAATGAAATTGCTTTAACCATTTTATTAGCTGCTTTTACATTAGTATTTGTCATTGTTATGGTTACCCTAAAACCTTTCGCTGATTATGCAAATGTTCCCATTACCATTGGCGCTTTAATCTCATTATTTGTATGTTTAATTCCAACCACTATTGGAGGTTTATTATCCGCAATCGGAATTGCTGGAATGGACAGAGCTTTGCGCGCAAATGTCATTACAAAAAGTGGAAAAGCAGTAGAAACAGCAGGCGATATAGATGTTTTATTATTGGATAAAACAGGAACCATTACAATCGGAAATCGTAAAGCAACAGCTTTATATCCTGCAATTGGAATAGAAATGGAAGCTTTAGAAAAAGCAGCAGTGCTTAGTTCGATGAGTGATGAAACTCCTGAAGGAAAATCAATTGTAGAATTAGTTCAGATAGATCCATTAAAATACGCAATTCAACATCCTATTTTCATCAATTTTAGCGCAGAAACACGTTGTTCAGGAATTGATTTTGATCAAATCCGTATTCGAAAAGGAGCTCTAGATGCTATCAAAAATTTGGTTGAAAATGCTGGAAATGCTTTTCCAAACGAAATTCAAATGAGAGCCAATGAAATTGCTCAAAATGGAGGAACACCTTTAGTTGTTTCTCAAAATGAACAAGTTTTAGGAGTTATCGAATTACAAGACATTATCAAACCTGGAATTCAAGAACGCTTTGCTCGGTTAAGTAAAATGGGAATCAAAACGGTTATGGTAACAGGTGATAATCCTATGACTGCAAAATTTATAGCAGAAAAAGCAGGTGTAGATGATTTTATTGCGGAAGCAAAGCCGGAAGATAAAATGAATTACATCAAAAAAGAACAAACCGAAGGTCGTTTGGTTGCTATGATGGGCGATGGTACAAATGACGCTCCTGCTCTAGCGCAAGCTAATGTTGGTGTAGCCATGAATAGCGGTACGCAAGCAGCAAAAGAAGCCGGAAATATGGTAGATTTAGATAATGATCCAACCAAATTAATTGAAGTTGTTGAAATTGGAAAACAATTATTAATGACACGCGGAACTTTAACAACCTTTAGTATTGCAAATGATGTCGCAAAATATTTTGCCATCATACCTGCTTTGTTCATTACCGCAATTCCAGCCTTACAAGGATTGAATATCATGAATTTACATAGTCCCGAAACCGCTATTTTATCGGCTGTTATTTTCAATGCCATTATTATTCCTTTCTTGATTCCTTTAGCTTTAAAAGGTGTTCCATACAAACCAATTGGAGCAAGTGCACTTTTGAGAAGAAATTTACTGATTTATGGAATTGGAGGAATCATCGTTCCATTTATCGGGATAAAACTAATCGACATCTTTATTTCCATATTTTTTTAATTAATGTAATGAGCTGTTTTGAAGGAGTTCAATATTCTATTAATAAATTCAAAACAGCAATTTTTAAAACTAATACAAAATGAAACAAAATAGTATAAAAGCAATTTTACTAACATTTAGCTTAATGCTCCTTTTAATGGTATTATATCCGTTAGCTATGTGGGGAATTGCCCAACTTTCTCCAAATCAAGGAAAAAGTTTTTTAGTTGCCGATAAAAACAATCAGCACTATTACGAAAATATTGGACAATCGTTTTCAAAAGATCATTATTTCTGGGGGCGACCATCTGCTGTAGATTACAATGCAGCAGGTTCTGGCGCAAGTAACAAAGGATCAAATAATGAAGAATATTTGCAAGAAGTTGAAAAACGCTTAAATGATTTTCTTCAAAAAAATCCAACGGCAAAAAAAGAAGACGTTCCTGTAGATTTAATTACGGCTAGTGGAAGTGGTTTAGATCCTAATATTTCAGTTCAAGGAGCAATTGTGCAAGTTGATCGAATTACAAAAGCACGAGGTTTAGATCCCGAAAAAGTAAAAGAATTGATTGATAACCAAATTGAAAAACCTTTATTAGGAAGTTTAGGTCCTGATAAAATCAATGTCTTAAAACTGAATATCGAATTGGATAAATTATCGAAATAATGAAAAAAATACTTGCTTTTGGTTCTTTTATTTTGGGTTTAAATATTCAAGCTCAAAACGATTCTATTCAGAAATTAAAACTTTCTGGTTATGCAGAAGTTTATTATACCTACGATTTTAATCAACCAAAAAACAATCAGCTTCCTAATTATTTGTATTCGTTTAATCGACACAATGAGGTGAATTTAAACTTCGGAACAATTCAATTGCAATACACTGATGAACGAATTCGAGGAAATCTTGCTTTAATGGCAGGAACTTATACGCAATCAAACCTTGCTTCAGAACCTGATGGTTTAAGAAATATTTACGAAGCAAATATTGGTGTCAAACTTTCAAAGAATAAAAACTTGTGGCTAGATGCAGGTATTATGCCTTCTCACATTGGATTTGAAAGCGCAATTGGTGCTAATGTAGCAACACTTACACGAAGTATTCAAGCAGAGAATTCACCGTATTTTTCAACTGGTGTTAAGCTGAGTTATATTTCGCCTAATAACAAATGGGCAATGAGTTTGCATTATTTAAATGGTTGGCAACGTATCAAGCGTCTTGATGGTAATTCAACACCAGCTTTTGGACATCAAATTACTTACACACCAAATGAAAAATTTTCGATCAACAGCAGTT
This sequence comes from Empedobacter sp. UBA7611, assembly GCF_002484365.1. NCBI lineage: Bacteria > Pseudomonadati > Bacteroidota > Flavobacteriia > Flavobacteriales > Weeksellaceae > Empedobacter > Empedobacter sp. UBA7611. Next base: position 13,797 of record NZ_DLJR01000025.1, on the reverse strand, counting down.
CGTTTATTGGTAGCGATACTCCTGATTCTTTGCGTCAAATGCGTTATTTCCATAATCTTTATGCTGTTTTTAAACCTATTAAAAAGCTTTCAATAACCGCAGGTTTTGATATTGGTGCACAACAAAAATCGAAAGGATCAGACAGTTATAATATTTGGTACAGTCCTATTTTAGTTGGGCAATATACATTCAATGAAAAATGGTCTGCAACTGCACGTGCCGAATATTATGCTGATGAGAAAGGTGTAATAATCTCAACTGATTCACAGAATGGTTTCAAAACAGTTGGCTTTTCTTTGAATTTAGATCATTATTTTACAAATAATTTGATGTGGAGAACAGAAATTAGAAGTTTTTCGAGTAAAGATGATATCTATTTTCGAAATGATAAAAATGTATCAAATGAAACATTTTTCACAACTTCCTTAGCATTAAAATTATAAATGGAGAAAGAAACACAACATACAGCAGAAGACTTTCTTGCCTTGATTCGGAAATCGAAACGAGGCAAGTTTAAGGTATATATTGGAATGTGCGCTGGCGTTGGAAAATCGTATCGTATGTTGCAAGAAGCACACGAATTGCAAAAAAATAAGATCGATGTAAAAATTGGATATATCGAAACCCATAAACGTGTCGAAACAGAAAATCTTGTTATAGGATTAACGATAATTCCACGAAAAATAATTTACTACAAAGGTAAATCTGTCGAAGAAATGGATTTGGAAGAAATTTTAAGACAAAGACCCGAAATTGTTATTGTGGATGAATTGGCACATTCTAATGTTTTTGGAAGCAAACATGCAAAACGTTGGCAAGATGTGATGGAAATTTTAGATGCTGGTATCAATGTTATTTCTGCTGTAAATATTCAACATTTAGAAAGTTTGAATAATAGTATTTCCGAAATTACAACAATTGACGTTTCGGAAAGAATTCCTGATATAATTTTGGAACAAGCAGATGAGATTGTAAATATAGATTTAACAGCTGATGATTTAATTGAACGATTAAAAACAGGAAAAATTTATCCGAAAGATAAAATTCAAACGGCTTTAAACAACTTTTTTATTCCTTCAAATATTTTACAATTACGTGAATTGGCTTTAAAAGAAGTTGCTTCTCATGTAGAAAAAAAGGTTGAAACCGAATATGTATCATCTGTTTATGCAAAACCGTCGCGTTTTTTGGCATGCATTAGTAGCAATGATAAAAATGCCAAAACTGTTATTCGAAAAACCGCTCGTTTGGCTGGATATTATAATTCACGTTGGTTTGTATTGTACGTAGAAACGCCAAAAGAACATCCTAATAAAATTGCCTTGGACAAACAACGACATCTCATCAATAATTTAAAATTAGCTACAGAATTAGGTGCTGAAATTGTTAAGGTAAAGAATCAACGGGTTTCTACAGCTATCATTCAACAAATTGAATTGCGAAATATTACCACTGTTTGTTTGGGAAAACCAAAGTTAAATTTAATCCAGATTATTTTGGCTACGAATGTATTTAATCAATTACTAAAAAAACTATCTTCGTTACATGTTGATGTGATTATTTTATCAAAATGAGAATTAAAACTAAACTTCGCTTAGGATTAGGCTTGCTGTTTTTATTGATTGTATTATTGGCAGCTGTAGCAACTACGTCTATTTATTCATTGAAAAATGATACACAAAATATTTTGCATGATAATTACAACTCGTTGATTTATGCAAAAAGTATGATGCGAAATTTAAATGATGCGGAAAACTTTAATTCCAAATCGTTTGAAAAGCAATTAGCAAATCAAGAATTAAACGCAACAGAACAAGGTGAAAAAGAATTGAATCAACAGATTCGAGATAAATTTGATGCTTATAAAGAAGGAAATCATTCTCCAGAACTATTAAAAGATGTTAGAATTTCGCTTTTAGAAATGATGGAAATGAATATGCAAGCCATAGAAATTAAAAGTGAATTTGCTGAAAAGACCGCTAATCAAGCCATTTTATTAATCATTTTCACAGGTATCGCATGTATTTTTATAGCCTTTAATTCTTTAATGAAGATTCCGTCTAATATTGCAAATCCTATTCAAAAATTGACGAATAGTATCAAGGAAATTGCTTCGAATAATTACAAAGAACGCGTGTATTTAGACAAAAAAGATGAATTTGGCGATTTAGCACAATCTTTTAACACCATGGCTTCTAAATTAGAAGAATACAACGAAAGTCATTTAGCAACTATTCTTAAACAAAAAACAAGAATGGAAACGCTGATTAATAATATGCACGATGTTGTAATTGGTTTGGATGAACAAATGCAAGTAATTTTCGCGAATAATGAAGCTGTAAAAGTAACAGGATTATCTGCTAAACAAATGGTAAATAAGGCAGGTAAAGATTTGGCTTTGCACAATGATTTGATTCGATTGTTATTGCAAAATATCGAAACAGAAATTATAAAAGACGAAAAACCTTTGCAAATTGTAGTGGATGAAAAAGAACAATTTTTTACCAAAGAAATTTTTCATATCGAAATAATTCCAACAGGAGAAACGATAAAACAAGTTGTTGGGCATGTGATCATTCTTAGAAACATTACCGAATTTAAAGAACTAGATGCAGCCAAAACACGATTTATTGCTACAGTTTCGCATGAATTTAAAACGCCTATTTCATCTATGGAAATGAGTTTGCAATTGCTTCGAAATAAGCAAATAGGAACATTAAACGAAGAACAAAATGATTTGGTGACTAGTATTGACGATGATGTACATCGTTTATTGCGAATAACAAAAGAACTTCTTAACTTAACACAGATAGAAAGTGGTACAATTCAAATGAATAAAACAGAAGTTTTCCCAATCGAAATTGTAGAAAATGCAGTTAAAGCCAACCAAACTTTAGCTGAACAAAAGCATTTAATCATAGAAACGAATATTCCAAATCATTTAGAATCTATAAAAGTTGATCTTGAAAAAACAGCTTGGGTTTTATCAAATCTAATCTCAAATGCAATACATTATTCTCACGAAAATGCTCGAATTTGGATTACTATTGAACAAACAACAACCGAAACATCTTTCAAAGTTAAAGACGAAGGAATTGGGATTCCAACCGAATTTTTACCCAAAGTTTTCGACCGTTATTTTCGTGTACCAGGCACTCACAAAGAAGGTACAGGTTTGGGCTTGGCTATTAGCAAAGAATTTATCGAAGCTCAAAAAGGAACGTTGGATGTATTTAGCGAATATGGCGTTGGAAGCGAATTCGTGATGAGGTTATCACAAAAAGAATATTCATAAAATCTATTCTTTGAGTTATAAAAACAAAAAAAGCTTGAACAAATGTTCAAGCTTTTAGCGGAGAGTGAGGGATTCGAACCCCCGGAGGTGTGACCCTCAACAGTTTTCAAGACTGCCGCATTCGACCACTCTGCCAACTCTCCAACACAGCGTTTATTGCCGTATTGCGAGTGCAAATATAGAACGCTTTTTCGAATTTGCAAATAAAAATTTTTAACAATTATTTTACGAAAACGTTTTCGTAAAATTCAATTCAATTTAAATTAAACAATAAAATAATGGTTAATAGCTACTTATTAGTATTCATAAAATTTAAAATTTCCTATTAAAAATTTATTTTTTTTCTATATTTTAGTATTTTCGTAGGAATAGTTGTGTTTTTATGACAATAATTAGTTTTTGTAAAAAAAATGTACGAAATCGTTATAATTGATTACTTTTGCCAAGAATTAAGTAAATAAACACAAATAAATATTTATTAAATGAACCACTCTTCTTATGATCAACAACTTGCATCTTTCAATGAAATGAGCAAAAAGGTTGTAGAATTCATTAAAATTGTTTCAGATTTATGGTATGATCAATCTGTTGAATTGGTAATTTTCCGTAATCAATTAGTTGATAAAAACGTTAGTGACATCGTAAATCTACATCAATATGCTGAAGAATTTGTAGAAAAAAAGATTGCTATTGACGATACGTTAGCAATTGCTAAAGCTATTTCTGAAGCTAAATTACCAGCTTCTAGACTTGATGTTGGAAAATTAGCTAAAGAATATATTTCTGGAGATTACGCTTCGGCAGAAGCTTTTGTTGAAGAGAAATTAGGCGCAAGCAAAAATGTAAAAAGTGTTGAACCAAAAGATGTTGTTTTATACGGTTTTGGTCGTATCGGACGTTTATTAGCTCGTGAGTTGGCTTCTCAAATGGGAAAAGGTCAACAATTAAGATTACGCGCTGTTGTAACACGTGATAAAAACGATCCTGTTTTATTAGAAAAAAGAGCTTCTTTGTTACGTCATGATTCTGTACATGGTGATTTTGACGGAAACGTTGTAGCTGATCACGAAAATAATGCTTTAATCATCAACGGAGTTTCTGTTTACATGATTTCTGCAGCGCAGCCAGAAGATATTGATTATACTACTTACGGAATTAATAATGCTTTGATTATTGATAACACAGGTGTTTTTAAAGATGAAGAGGCTTTATCTCGTCATTTGAAATCTGTTGGTGCAGACAAAGTTTTATTAACAGCACCAGGAAAAGGTGTTCCGAATATTGTTTATGGTGTTAACCACGAAGAATATAGCCCAGAAAATGTAAATATATTCTCAGCTGCTTCTTGTACAACAAATGCTATTACGCCTATTTTGAAAGTTGTTGAAGATAATTTAGGTGTTGTAAAAGGACATTTAGAAACAATACATGCGTATACAAACGATCAAAATTTGGTTGATAATATGCACAAAAAATACCGTCGTGGACGTGCTGCTGCTTTGAATATGGTAATTACTGAAACTGGTGCTGGTAGTGCAGTAGCAAAAGCTTTACCAAGTTTAGCAGGTAAATTAACTTCGAATGCAATTCGTGTTCCAGTTCCAAATGGATCTTTGGTTGTCTTGAATTTAGAAGTTGGTAAAGATACATCTGTTGAAAATGTGAACAACATCATGAAAGATGCTGCTTTGAACGGAGAATTAGTAGAGCAAATTAAATATTCGTTGAACAATGAATTAGTCTCTTCGGATATCGTTGGAACTACTGCTCCATCTATCTTTGATAGTAATGCAACAATTGTTTCTGCAGATGGTAAAAATGTTGTGATGTACGTTTGGTACGATAACGAATATGGATATAGCCACCAAGTAATGCGTTTGGCGAAACACATTGCGGGTGTTAGAAGATATACATACTATTAATAGTATTTTTTCCCTTTATTTAAAATTAATCCACTAACTGAAAGGTTGGTGGATTTTTTTTGTAACATACTCGTTTAAAAACAGGTATATAAATTATTTATATTAATTTTGTTAATGTTATATTAATGTTAGTTACAAAAATTAACATTATTTTTGAACAACTAAAAAAAACATTTTATTTATGAAGAAATTTTACTTTAGATCATCCTTGCTAACTTTATTGTTATCAGGATTTGCTTTTGGGCAAGTAACTTTACCTTCGGGAGGTAGTTATACAGAAAACTTTGATTTAATTGGAACTGATTTACCTAATGGTTGGACTGTTAAAACAGGTACTTCAAACACTTCTAATGGGGTAAACGTAACATTTAATAAAGCAAAATTTGTTTGGAACAATACAACTGGTGCTTTCAAAAATTTCGCATCAGCGAATGGTTTAACAGCTAGTGCTTCAACAAATGTACAAAATGCAAGTACAGATAGAAGTTTAGGAGTTAGGCAAACAGGGTCATTTGGAACTACAAACGGAACTTCATTTGTTTTTCAGATAGCAAATACTGAAAATAAATCTAATTTTAAATTAAATTTTAAATTACAATCTTTAGATAGTTCATCTGAAAGAATAACGACTTGGAAAGTGGAATATAGTGTTGGAAATACATTAAACTTTGTTGCTTTACAAACTTTACCAGCTACATTAACAACAGGTGATTCAAAATTTACAAATCAATCGGTTGACGTTACATTACCTGCTGATATTGATAACCAATCTGGAAATGTTTGGATAAGAATAACAACTACTGGAGACGCTTCTGGTAAAAATAATAGAGCATCAACAGCTATTGATGATTTCAACTTAACGTGGGATGAAGCTTCTTCTAACTCTACAACATGGGACGGAACTGCATGGTCTAACGGAACGCCGGACCTTACAAAAGAAGTTATTTTACATGCAACTCCAACAGAAAGTTTTTCTGCTAAGAAATTAACAGTTGAGAGAGATATGATTATTCCTGCAGGAATTACAATTACTGTAGAAAATGAAGTTGTTAATCAAAATGATGTAACATTTAGATTCAGACACGGTGCTTATTTGATTCAAAAGAATAATAGCGCAGTAAATGTTGGTCCTGCAATGTTTGATAGATCATCAGCACCTATTTACCGTTTAGAAAATTTAATGTGGTCTTCACCAGTTATTAATCAAAATATTTTCGAAATTTCTCCAAATACTTTAACAAATCGTTTTGCAAGATTTTTAGAATCAACAAATGATTGGACAGAGAATGTAACAGCTGCAGATAATTTTAAAGCAGGAGAATTAATTTCTTTTAGAGCTCCTAATAATTATAATAATTATGGAGAAGGTGAAGCTCAGGTATTTGATAGTTCATTCAGAGGTCAATTATTTAATGGAGAAGTAACGATTCCTGTAACTAAAGCTTCTAAAGGAAATAATGCAGTAGGAAACCCTTATGCATCACCACTTAGTTTAGATGCTTTAATTGCTGCTAATACATCAGTAGGGATAAACTCTGTTTATGTTTGGACGCATTCTAAACCAATTGTAGATGGAGCATATCAAGGTTCTAACTGGGCTATTTATAATGGAACAGGATGGAATGATAATAGCGTAACTTCTCAAAATATTGATATTGCACAAGGATTTATAGTAAAAGTAGCAAACGCTGGTAATTTAGTGCTTAATAATGCGATGCGTACCTCAGCTAATGGTCCAGTTTATTACAAAGAACAAAAAGATAGATATTGGTTAAGTTTATCAAATAATCAAGGTAAAATAAATTCTTCTTTAATAGGGTATGTAAATGGATCGACAAATAAATTTGATCAAAATTTTGATGCTCAACCATTTGACAATAAAGCTGAAGGATTATATTCTGTTTTGAACAATGATTTATTTGTAATTCAAGGACGTGGAGATTTCAATAACGAAGATTCTTTTGATTTAACTTTCAATGTTAAAAAAGCAGGAACTTACCAAATCAATTTAGAAAAGTTTGAAGGTGTTTTCGAAAATCAAAATATCTATTTGGTAGACAAAAAATTAGATAAAGCATTTAATTTAAACGAATTAAAATCTTACTCTTTTGATACAGAAGCAGGTGAAATTAATGATCGTTTCTCTATAAACTATCAAAATAAAACATTATCTACGAATGATTTATCTAAAAAAGGATTAGTAGTTTATGCTCAAAATAAACAAATTACAATTTCATCTAAAGAATCAATTAAATCAATAAAATTAGTTGATATTTCAGGAAGACAGTTACAAAATATTCAAAACATAAATACAAAAAATTATGTAATCAATTTGAATGTAAATCCTCAAGTTGTTGTAGTTGTTGTAGAGAATACAAATGGTACAATTGAATCTAGAAAAGTAATTTTAAAATAATTAACGTATGAAAAATATAAAAAAAATAACTTTATTATTTTGTTTGATGTCTACTGTGACTTTTGCAAATACTGAAGAAGGTGGAATTCGTTTTTTTGAAAGTAATAACACTACTCAAAAAGCTGATGATACAGATGATCCAAATGGTCCACCTGCAGACAATGATCCAGATCCAGCACCAATCGATGATTATTTTCCTTTATTGGTAATTGGAGCAGGTTTAGTTGCTTTACGTTTCAGAAAGCAGTTATTAAAAAACTAATTTCTAAATTATATAAAAAAAGAAAGCTTCTCTATTTTTGAGAAGCTTTTCTTATTTTATCTGTTCCAAACTATTCGCAATTGCTTTATATAGAACTTCACCCATTCTTTCACAATTTTCATAAGATTGATCTTTATAAAACTTTGCAAAACCAGTTCGTAATTGTGCAATATTTTCTGGTTTAGAAATATGATCATTTTTCATGATTTTCATTAAATCACGAAAACGTTTCGAACTATTCGAAATTCTTTTCGAAATCAAGGATTTTACTTCTTTTCTATATTGATCGACAGAATTTGGTTTCAAGCGATTATTCACCAAATCAACCATAATTTTATTTTCTTTGAAATACTGTGGTCGATAAATTTTTAAATTTCCTTCATAACATTGTTGATCGAAATCTATTGGTCGAATTCTATAGATAACTTGATCAAAATCGTGAATTGGAATCACCACATAATTATACGATCGCATATCACCTAAAAGACCAATAAAACAGCGTTCATTGAACTTTACAAACTCTTTCGCAATCTGATTTTTCTCTAAATCATTACATTTATCCAAATAATTTTTGATAAAAACATCTCCTGGAATTCCTAAAATATGCTCTTCAATCAATGTATTTTTGTAGACCAAAAAATTGATTCGATGTGGAGACAAAATATCTTCTAATTCTAAACCATAAATACGCGAAGCATCTGCTTTTTTGATGTAAAAATTGGTATAATTATCATTCAAAATATTACGAACCCGAATACGAAAAGGTTTCGAATTTCCGAACGTACAATAATCAATAGAATCAACAACAAGATAAGGCAAAGACTCCTCATCTCCGTCTGAATGTAAGTAGGTGTAAATTCTGTTTAGACTATCTTGAATTTCCTGATGTTCCGAGTCGGTATAATAAACACCTAACCAATGCGTATCATTTCCTTCCTTATCTTCCAATGCTACACAACCCGAAAAACGCATCAAATCATCATATTCTACACTCGCTTTTGTTTTGCGATGATATTTCTCTAAATAATGATTTAATTCGTCACTCACAGGATAAATAGGCTTTCTAAACTCTATTTTTACATCTTTCATTTCATGCTTATTAGTCTATACGAAGATAGGTCTAAATTTATTTTTTAAAATTGTTTATTGGATTAATATTTGCTAAATTCAAGCATAATCTAAATCTAAATAAAATGAATATTCAGGTCAGAAATTTGACTCTTGAAGATTATAGTGATTTGACTGAATCTACAAAAGAAGCCTATCACAATCAGCTTGGAACTTGGACTGTCGACGAAATTAAAGAATTATTAGCTATTTTTCCGCAAGGTCAACTTTGTGTTGAAGTGGATGGAAAAGTTGTTGCTTCGGCATTAAGTATTGTGGTTAATTCGAAAAAAACGAATATCGAATCGAATTATGATACGATAACATCTAATGGTAAATTTTTAAAACATAATCCAGAAGGTGATGTAATGTATGGAATTGAAGTTTTTGTTCATCCAAATTATCGACAATTGCGCTTAGGAAGACGTTTATATGACGAAAGTAAAGCGCTTTGTGAAGAAATGAATCTAAAATCAATTGTTGCAGGAGGTCGTATTCCAAATTATCATAAATATTCGCAAGAATTATCTCCTAGACAATATATAGAAAAAGTAAAAAGTAAAGAAATTTATGATTCAACTTTAGCTTTTCAGATTTCGAATGATTTTAATGTCAAAAAAATCTTGAAAAATTATCTGAAAGATGATAAAGAATCCTTAGAATATGCCACTTTATTAGAATGGAATAATATTTATTACGAACCTGAATTGAAATCTAATTCACCAACAAAACGTACTATTCGTCTTGGTTTGGTACAATGGCAAATGCGTTTGTTTAATGGTTTGCAAGATTTTTATGATCAAATTGAGTTTTTCGTAAGTGCGGTGAGCGACTATGGTTCTGACTTTATCATGTTTCCAGAGTTTTTCAATTCACCATTGATGAGTCCGTATAATCACTTGAAAGAGATTGAGGCTATGCATCAATTAGCAACAATGACGAACGATATTGTGAAGAAAATTCAAGAATTTGCAATTACATATAATGTCAATATTATATCAGGTTCTATGCCACATCTGAAGGAAGGAAAACTATATAATACCTCATTTTTATGTCATCGTTCTGGGAAATTAGATTCGTATAGTAAAATACACATTACGCCAAACGAATTCAAATATTACGCATTGAATGGTGGTGACGAAATAAAAGTTTTTGATACCGACTGTGGAAAAGTAGGTTTGCTGATTTGTTATGATGTTGAATTCCCTGAATTGAGCCGTATTTTAGCTGATCAAGGAATGGAAATTTTATTTGTTCCGTTTATGACTGATACGCAAAATGGTTATACACGAGTACGTAGTTGTGCACAAGCGCGAGCGATTGAAAATGAGTGTTATGTGGCTATTGCGGGTTCTGTAGGGAATTTACCACGCGTAAATAATATGGATATTCAATATTCGCAATCGGCAGTTTTCACTCCTTCAGACTTTTCTTTTCCAAACAATGGAGTCAAAGCAGAAGCAACTCCGAATACTGAAATGGTACTGATTTCAGACGTTGATCTTTATCTTCTAAAAGAATTGCATGAGTATGGAACTGTAAAAACGATGAAAGATAGACGCAAGGATTTGTATGAAGTAAAACTAATAAAATCATAAAAAAAACCTCCAAATTGGAGGTTTTTTTTAGTTCTTATTCCCATTGGTTAGACTCGAATAAGAGCATAGACCTTAGGTTCGGTTAAGTATCTGTACTAAAATTAGAAATATTTTTTATAAGGGACAAATATTTTTTAGAAAACTTTGAACTTTAACATATTTCAATTTTGTTTAATAACTCTAATTCGAAGATTTGAATAAACTTTTCATTGAAATTATTTGAAACAAATTGATTAAAATAGATTTTTTTTCCATCGTTAGAAAAATGCGGAATTCCCGTTAATTCATTATTGATTTTTTGAACTTGATAGATTTGTTTAGATTTTTTTTCGGTTAAATCATTTAGATATATTTTATCATCAATAAAGTAAATAGCATATTTTCCGTCTGGTGAAAGATTAAATGGAGAGCTAATCGAATTTCCTAAAAAAGAATATTGAATAATTTCATTCGAAACTAAATTTGCACTAAATAATTGCGTTTTATCGAATTCATCTTCCATCAAAAAATAGATGATTTTTCCGTCAGGAGAAGAACGTAACCAATGTCTAAAATTGCTAATTCCTTTTTGAGTAAAAGTGATCCGTTTTTGCGAAATACAACTTGGCACATCTGGCAAAGTCGTTAAAGTTCCTTTTAAATTATCGTTTTCATCAAACCTTATTTCATTTGGAATTTCAGCAATAAAAATTTCCGTTTTCAAATTCCCTTTTTCATCACGCACATGTCCCTGAAATGCGATATTGTTTGTTGAGTTAATCCAACATTCATCAAAAGCTTTTTCGATTTCATCACTTCCATTTTTAGGATTTATCACTACTCTAGAAACGATAATCGAAAACATTTCACCAAAATTATTCTCTAATGTTTTATCAAAATCAACCTCAACTTTTTTGGGAAACATCATTCCAACCACTCGCTGATCTTTTATACTAGAATTGTGTTTGGATTCTTGTTCCAAGACATAATCGTTGTAAGTAAAACTAATCCAATTCTTCTCTTTTTGCCACGAATGCGAATGTGTTCCTCCACGCAAAGCACCATTTGTAAAGGGAAAATTTATATTTCGAGCATCCATAAAAATAGGCTGATTTGGAAATTCTAAATCAATTGCGACACCTGTCCTTCTTGTTGCCGAATACGGGTTTGCTTGATTCGCATTTCGAATACCATGAATAAAAATAACTTTATTCTCAATTTGTGAAAAAGAGGCTGCACCTACTCCAGGACCAAATTCTGTTTGACTATTTGTGGTATAAATAATTTTGGATTCGTAAGTTCTCGTGTGAAGTAAACAGATAGAAGAAGTCTCTCCTATTTTTGTATCATCATTACGTGTATCAAAAACAAGATAATTGCCATCAACCGATTGAATTTGATTATGATGAAGCGTATGTCCAAAATCATCATAAGTTAACTGCTTTACCATATCGTATTGTTTAATAATATTTTATTTACTTAATAAACATTTAACAATCAACTAAAAACGTAATTATTTGATTACTAGAAATATTTTATCATTCTTTATAAAATTTTTTACAAAACTGTATTTTATTTTTTTTTCTAGATTAATTATAATTGAAAATATAATTTTTTCAATGTTTTTATTTTCCTTAGTATAAGTTTTGTTAAACCTTAAACAACAAAGGTAATATTTAATGAAGATTTTGGAAAATCTACAACCAGAATTGATTCGCAATATGTTCCACAATCTGGAAATGATAACAACAATTAAATAGTTTTACCGGTAGTGTTTAAGATGTGTTGGTAACTCGTAAAAAACACAAAAACAATATTTTAACTATTGTGGATACGTCATATCCTCGTAGACTTTAAATATAATTATTTTAGTTTAGATTTTAGTATTCCATAAGGTGTTTTTCCTTTAA